>WTGR01000100.1 GCA_011523485.1 Acidobacteriota bacterium | reverse complement strand
GGTCGCGCCGGTCGCGCTCCTCCGCCTCAATCGCGCCGCGGGCGATGAGCTGCCGGCGGCTGTAACGGTAGTTGGCGGCGCGGAAGCGCAGTTCGTACTCGGCGTCCCACGGGAAGAGGTGCGAGCCGTACAGCGCGCCCCGCATCGAGTAGGGCAGGATGTTCCCGGCGGTCAGCTCGTTGCCGGCGTCGTGCGAGCGCCTGCCCATGTAACGGGCGAGCAGGGTCGGCTCGGCGGGCGGCGGCTCGCCGAAGACCGCGACGCGCGAGAGCCGCTTCGCCGCGGCGACGTACTTCTCCATCAGCAGCGGCGACACCGACAGCACGTCGCCGATGTTGTCGAAGCCGTAGCCGGAATCGTCGATGGGGAACTCGTCGGCCGGGCTGCCGTGGACGCCGAGCAGGCTGCGGACCGTGTTGTCGTACTCGACCCGGTTGAGCCGCCGTGCGGTCACGCGGCCCGGATCGGCCGTTCTGCGATAGCCGGCGTCGGCCAGATACGCTTCGATGGACGCGGTCAGGCGTGCGATCGCGTCGTCGGCCGGCCGGGGGCGTCCCGGGGGCGGCATCTGCCCGGCGTTCAGTCTTCCGAGCACCCGGGTCCAGGTGTCGATCCGCGGGTCGGCGGCGTCGGGCCGGGCGGTGAGTGCCTGCGGATCGATGGCGGCCGCGAGCCTCTCCAGGTTGAGGTTGACCGTGCTCAGGCGGTTTCCGTGGCAGACGACGCAGTGCTCGGTGAAGAACGGCGCGGCCTCGGCGTGCAGCGCGGCGGCCGGCGATGTGCCTACTGTTCCGGGTGCCTGTTCGGCAGCCGCCGGCGCCGTCGTCGCTGCCAGGGCGAGCACCAGGCAAGCGCCGCCGAACCTCCAGATCGCCTGGACATCGAGACGCACGCTGAGGCTCTGCCACATGGTGCGGATCATTATGGCACCCATGTCGACCCGTGCGGGCGCGACGTGTGACCGGATTGGTCGTGGCTGGACGGCTACCTGGGGTGGTGTCGACAGCCGTGGGTATTCCAGATTCCAGAATATGGAGCGCCGATGAGTCCGTCCGCGCTGCTCCCGCGGCCGGCCGTCCCTGGCGTAAGTGGCCGCGGATCTCTTCATTGGGACACTGACGCAAATAACGTTGCCGCCTCTTGGGCGATGACGCCGCAGGCAAGGGCAGGAAGGCGCTGACGGTGTGCTCCGGGCACGCCGGCCCGCTCCAGTAGAAAGGAGGGAGTGTCGCGGCGTTCGGTCCTCACGGACGACCTCGCAACCCGCATCGCGTCTATTTCAGCTCCCGCATGCCGGCACGGCTCGTGCGTTCATTGAAAAAAGCCCGTCCCTTCAAGAAAGGACTTGACAGCTTTCCGGCGGCATGTCGATTCCGGTCCGGGATGCCGGCCGCAAGGGCGCTCAGGCTGCCGGAACGGCCCGCTACGGCCCGTAACCGGCGGGGATGGACGGAAAGCGCAATTCGGCATCGAAACGGCGCTCCTGAACGCTCTCAAGTGACTGAAAAACAGGGGGTTACAATGGATTCATGAGCCTCGCCGCACATCCTCCGCAACCCGCTTGCATCGCGCCCGTTCGCTCTTCCACGCCAGCCGGCTCGGCCGCAGAGTCCGTGCCCATCCAGGCGTCGGAGCCACCGGACGGCGCGACCGCCGAATCGGCGCTCCTTCCGGGACCAGCGGCCGGCATCACCGCCGAAGCCGCATTCATCGAGGCACCGGAGCCCGCGGACGGGGCGCTGGTCCCCACCGGCACGGCGTTCTTCGACGCAGCCGACGGGGCGGACGCAGCGGACGGGGCGCTGGTCCCCACCGGCCCCGCCGCCATCGAAGCAGCGGACGCAGCGGACGGGGCGCTGGTCCCCACCGGCACGGCGTCCCTCGACGACCACCGCGCCGCGGTGCTGCGGCGCCGCGACGAGGCCGAGCGGCTCGGTGACGACATCGCCGAGCTGGCCGCCCGCATCCAGGCCGCCACCTACGAGCTGCTGGTGATGATCCGCGCCTTCGACGAACGCGAAGGCTGGAGCGGCTTCAAGTCGTGCGCCCACTGGCTGAACTGGCGCACCGGCCTGGCCCTCGGGGCGGCTCGCGAGAAGGTCCGGGTGGCGCGTGCGCTGGAAGACCTCCCGCTCTTGAGCGACGCGATGCGGCGGGGGCGGATCTCCTACTCGAAGGTGCGCGCCCTGACGCGGGTGGCGACGCCGGCGAACGAGCGACGCCTGCTCGGCTTCGCGGAATGCGCCCCGGCGTCCTACGTCGAGCGGCTGGCGCGCGCCTGGCGGCGGGTGGACATGGCGGAAGAGGCGGCCGACGAGCAGCGGCGCCACGAGCGGCGGCAACTGACCACCTGGGTGGACGACGACGGCATGGTGGTCATCCGCGGCCGGCTGTCGCCGGAGGTGGGAGCGGTGGTGCGGCGGGCGCTCGAAGCGGCGGGCGATCGGCTGTGGAAGGAGGCGCCGCCGGAGGAAGCGGCGGAGACCAGCTACGGACAGCGGCAGGCGGATGCGTTGGGGCTGGTGGCCGAGAGCGCCCTGGCGGCGGACCTCGACCGGGGGACGGCGGGGGATCGGTACCAGGTGGTGCTGCATGTGGAGGCGGAGACGCTGCGCGCTGGCACCAGCGGGCAAGCGACGGATGTTCGGGCGTTGGCGCCGGCGGTCGCAGCAGCGGACGTTCCCGCGGAGACGCCGGCCGGGCACGCTGCGGCGGTCGCTTCCACGGAGACGCGTCCGACCGCTGGGACGGACGTTCCCGCGGAGACGCCGGCGGTCGCTGCGGCGGACGTTTCCGCGGAGACACCGGCCGGGCACGCGGCTCTCGAAGACGCCGACGGCCTGCGTGTCTCCGCGCAGACCGCCCACCGGATGGCTTGCGACGCCGGGGCGGTGGTCATGCAGCACGCCCCGGACGGCGCGGTCCTCGACGTCGGCCGCAAGACCCGCACCATCCCCCCGGCGTTGCGGCGGGCGCTCCAGGCGCGCGACCAGCAGTGCCGCTTCCCCGGCTGCAGCGCGCGCCGCTGCGATGCGCACCACGTCCGGCACTGGGCCGACGGTGGGCGGACGCGGCTCGACAACCTCGTGCTGCTCTGCCGCCGCCATCACAGAGCGGTCCACGAAGAGGGCTTCACGGTGCGAATGAGCGCGTCGGGGGAAGCGGAGTTCCGCTGGCCGGACGGCCGGCCCTTGCCCGCTGTTCCGCGCGCAGCGCAATGGACCGGTCTGCCGCTCGCCCCGACCGACGCGCGGCTGGACGAGGCCGGCATCGCGATCGATCCCGATACCGCGACGCCGGACTGGCACGGTGAACGGCTCGACCTCGTCTATGCGATTGACGTGCTGTGGAGGCCGCGGGGAGGTGCTGGCCCGGTGGAGACCGCAGCCTCCGCGTAGGCTGGTCGGAACGGAGGAGGTGCGTTGCCGAGCTCGACTCACGCTGGTTGGAGAACGACGTAGCCGTGTACCAGCATGTTCCGATCGACCGCGTCTATCTTCTCCTGAAGCTCGGCCGGCGTTAGGCCACTCTCGCTGAGCAACGCGTACTGATCCACGTATCCCTGGAACACGCCATTTCGGGCGAGCAGCTTCCGAAGTTCGCGAATCTTCTTCTTGTCCGCCTCGATCGTCTCGATCGATGCCGGCTTGGGCTTCCGGAATCCAGGCTTGCCATCGGCGTACACGAGGATCCCCTTGCGCAGCTCGTCGATCCGTTCCGGTTCGCTCTTGTGTTCGTCGTGGACGAAATTGAGCGAAGCGGCCAATTCGCCAAGGGACACTTCGGGCACGAACTCACCGGCCATGAACCGTTCGGGACGTTCACCAAGAAGATCCTCCCCGGCGATACGTCGGGCCTGCTCGACCCAGAACTTGTAATCTCGCTCCAAGTGGTTTCTCGCTGCGTCGACACGGCCGAGTTCCGCCCAACATGCGGCCACCGCCAGCGATGTCAAAGTGAAGTACTCCTGGCAGGCCATTGCCGTCTCTAACCTCGCTCCGGGCAGGAGTTCCTGGTACTTCTTTTTCGCTGGACCGATGGCGTTCAGGACATAGTGTAGAAGCGGCTCCTCATGCTTGCCCGGCGGGCCTTCCCGCGTGAGGATGGACAGTGTCTCGAAGGCGAAGTTGAGCTTCGCTCGCTCGTTCAATTCCAGCAATCGGCCGATCCCCTCCACTGAATCCTTGATCTCGCTCAGGCTGTTGTCGAGCTCCGTCAGCTTCTTGTAGAGGACTGCGAATCCAACAGTAGTGACTGCCAGGTTCATGCCGGAGAGGAGCATGGTGCCCGTCGTCGCGTGCAGCAGATCTTGCGTAGTACGAGCGAGCGTCAGATCGAAGACCGAACTCGCTGCTACGGAATCAGGCAGGTCTTGTCCAGTGGGCAGGAGGTGACGGACGATCTGCCCGGCTCCGTCCGTGCTCGGTGCGCTCCGGATGACGCCGCCATGCAGCACGTAGTCCCCGCGGTTGAGGCCGTCGATCACATCCGACGGGATCTCCCTGGCTACTGTCCATCCCGGTAGCATCTCGGTCACACTCATGCACGCGTCCGTTCTGGTCGACTGACGTCGAAGTTCACAGAGGTCAAGTCACGTACGACGCCTCGCCGTCACGCACGCGGACGCTGGCCTGCTGCCGGCGGCGCACGATGCGGGCCACGGCTGCCGTGCGCTCGTCGCGGGTCACGCTGAGTCGTACGTCGGCCACCGCTTCGGTGATGTCCTCGGGCGTGAGCCCGCCGAGGACGCTGGAGAAAGAGAGCCGTTGCGGCGCCGTCCGGGCACGCAGGGCGAGGAACTCCGCTCGCGGAGTGCCGGAACCTGGCGGATCCTGCAGCAGCCAGAGTTCCCGCACGCCCAAATCGGCATACCGCTCGATCTTGCTCTCGTCGGCGTTCGTGATCTCTACCTCCACCACCAGATCGGGTGCGTTCTCGTCGAAGAACGCATCGGCGGCTTCTTTCCCGGCGGCCAGCGCGCCGCGATAAGCCCTGGCCTTCTGACCAACGTAGAACGCGCAATCCGGTTCCATGCCGGTGCCGGGTGGAAAGCCCGGCTCCCGAAGACGCGCGTTCAACAGCCCTTTCACGGCGCCGGTGAGCGCGCTTGCGGCGATATCCACGATGTGGTCGAGAGCCCTGGTCAGCTCGTCATGGAGCCGTGACGGGGCCATCAGGGTGATGAGGCCCCGGATGGGGTCGAGGTAGACCAGCGGAAACGCCCGGTTCCAGTCGATGGCGGCGAGCTCGACCACCGTCTGCGGGTCAGCATGCAGGACGTGGATGGTGGAGCCGAGCGGTCCGGTGTGCATCGTGGCTTGGCGCTCGGCCGCAGCCTCTGCGGGGTTTTCCGTCACGCCGTTCACCATAGCACGCGGTGCCGATCGCGACCGGTCGGCGCGGATTCGCTGTCGCAGCCTGCCCGTCAGGGAACCGTGTCGAAGCGGATGTTGAACCAGGTGATGCCGTCGGTCTCGCGGATGCCGTGCGGCACGCCGGCGGGAATGAAGATGAGGTCGCCCACGCCGATCTCCCGTTCCTCGCCGCCGCGGATGGCCGCGCCGCGCTGCTCGACCGGTTGTCCGTTCTCGTCGACGATCTGCCCGCCGGTGACGAGCGTGCCGGAGCCCTCCCGGACCACCCAGACGTCGATGGTCCGCGGGTGCATCAGCGCGGTCTCGCCACCCCGAATGCGGCGGATGTTGACGTTGTAGGTCCCGCCTTCGAGCAGGCGCATGGTCTGGCGCTGCTCTGCGTCCATCTCCTGCACGATCGCCTCGAGCTCGGCCAGCGGGAAGTCGGCCGCTCGGTCGGTGGGGGCCTGCTGACGGATTTGCACCTGGGCGCCGACCGCTATTCCACCGACGAATGCAGTCAGGATGCACAGGCCGACGGCCGGAAATATGCGGGTGCGCATG
The DNA here is from genome assembly GCA_011523485.1 of Acidobacteriota bacterium. Next base: position 474 of record WTGR01000100.1, on the reverse strand, counting down.
AGATGTTCTCCTGAGAATGCCTCGCACAGAGCGCAGGGCGGAAACGACCAGTTACCGGCGCGCGTCCCGCGATACGTTTGCCGACGCGCCGGGCCGCCCATCGTGCGAGCAGATTCCGACGGCCAGTAGGGGGCGGCCGGCGCCGGCAGAAAAGCGCGCCCGGGGCGTGAATGCCCCGGGCGCACCGTGGTCACTGCTGGCCGTCGTTGCCGGTGTCCTCTTCCATCAGGTAGTCCCAGTGCCGCGCGGCCTGGGCCAGGATCGGAGCCAGGTCCCCGGCGAGCAGATACCCGTCGTCGACCAGCGCGAGGGCGGCCTCGGTCACACGGCCGAGATACTCGGCGCGGTTGCCGTAGCGTTCCTGAATCGACGAGCGCGGGTCGCTGGTCCGCTGACGGTCGTCGGCCGTCCGCGGGAACGGGATGTAGGAGCCCTGCATGCTCGACAGCACGTCGGTCGGCCCCGCCTCGGCGT
>WTGR01000524.1 GCA_011523485.1 Acidobacteriota bacterium | reverse complement strand
CGAGTCGATGATGCTGCCCTGCCGGCGCAGGCGCGCCCTGCGCACCGCCGGGTCGGTGGTCTCGACGCTGCCGAAGAGCCGCTCGAAGACCACGCGTGGATTCGCCTCGACCGGCAGCGGCGTCGTCGGGCTGCTCCAGGCCAGGCGGTTCTGGTAGGCGCAACTGAAGCCGACGTCGCAGGTGCCGACGCCGTTGACCGTGTCGGTGCCTTCGAGGCCGAGCTCGAGCGACGGCAGGGGCGTTTCCTGGCCGATGGTGCGGGCCAGGATCTGATCCATCGAGGTGCCGAGCTGCAGGCTCGCGCTGCTCGTGGTCCGCAGCGGCTCGACGCCGGTCATGAACGCCCCGGCCGGCTTGGCGTGGGCCCCGGGGCTGCCGGTGCGCGACATGGCCCCGGTGTTGTCGAGGCCGCTCAGCACCAGCAGGCGCTTCCGGTGCGCCTCCAGCGGCTTCAGCGTCGGGGTGAACTCGAAGCCCGTTCCCTCGGTCTCCGGCGTCCACCCGGCCATGATGATGCCGTTCGGCACGTACACGGTGCCGAAACGCGCGATCGGCTTGGCGGCCGTCTTCGACAGCGCGGTGAGCGCCGGCACCATCCCGTCGAGCAGCGGCAGCGCCAGGGTGGCGCCGATGCCGCGCAGCATGGTCCGGCGGGGAATGGCCTTCTTCGCAATCATCATGACTCTGACCTCCGCATGAGGAACGGTGTGCTCTTGACGACGGACGATACGAGGGTCGACCAGGTCAGCTCGGCGGGCGCCGTCTGCCGACTGATCTGCCGCACGACCGGCATGTCGTAGTGCTCCAGGGTCCGGCCGAGCGCATACATCAGCATCTTCTCGGTGACCGTCTCGACGAACTGGTCCTCCCGTTCGAGGATCACGTTCCGGAGCCCGGTCAGACCGTGCAGCTCGGTGCCGTCGACGAGCGTGCTCGACGCATCGATCGGGACCCCGGTGTCGAACGGCGTGCCGCCGCCGTTGGTGGCGCGCCGGCGGCCGATCGCGTCGAACTCCTCGAGCGCGAAACCGAGCGGATCGATGGTGCTGTGGCAGCTCGCGCAGACCGCGTTCGAGCGGTGCTGCTCCAGCCGCTCGCGGATCGATGTCGGCGTGCTGCCCTCGTTGGCGCTCGGCAGGCTCGGCACGTTGGGCGGGGGCGGCGAGGGCGGCGTGCCGAGAATGTTCTCCAGCAGCCAGACCCCGCGTACGACCGGCGACGTGCGATTGGCGTACGACGTGATGGTGAGCAGGCTGGCGTGGCCGAGGATGCCGCCGCGCGTGTCGTCGGGGTACTCGGCCCGCCGGAAGTGCACGCCGTGGACGTCGGGAATGCCGTAGTGGCGGGCGAGCCGCTCGTTGACGAAGGTGTAGTTCGCGCGCAGGGCATTGACGACCGGACGATCCTCCCGCAACTCGTTCTCCAGGAAGAGCTCGGTCTCCTGCAACATCGCTTCGCGCAGGTTCTCGTCGAACGCGGTGTAGGTGGCCGTATCCGGCGTCGCGTTGCGCAGCTTGCGGAGCTGCAGCCACTGGCCGGCGAAGTTCTCGACCAGCGCCTTCGAGCGGGGGTCGGCCAGCATGCGCTCGATCTGCTCGTCGAGCACTGCCGGCTCGCTCAGCGTGCCCGCCGCCGCGAGGTCGACCAGCTCGTCGTCGGGGATGCTGCTCCACAGGAAGAACGACAGGCGCGATGCGAGCTCCAGGTCGCTGATGCGGTGCGGCGTGCCGGCCGGAACGCCCGCCGGGTCCGTCTCGATGCGGAACAGGAACTCCGGGTCCACCAGGAGCCGCTCGACCGCCGCCTGGATGCCTGCGTCGAACCCGCCCTCGGTGCGGCCGTCGTCGTAGAAGGGCAGCAGCGTCTCGACGTCCGCGTCGGTGGCCGGCCGGCGATAGGCCTGCCGCGCCAGGTTCGAGAGTATGGTGCGCGCGCAACGCTCCTCGCCTGCTTCGCCGCCCGTCGCCTCGCACGTGAACAGGCGCTCCCGGCTCGGCAGCCCGGCGGCGCCGGTGGGGTTGTACGGGCCGATGATCTGCACCTCGGAGACGCCCGGGTAGCCCTCCTGGAATTCGTTCTGTCCGAAGGAGTACGTCGAGCGGTCGAGCGGCAGCGGCAGAATCCCTTCCGGCAGCGCCGGGCGCCGGTGGAAGGAGAGCCCGACCTGATGCCGTCCGGCGGTGACCGGGGTGCGGACCTCCAGTCCCTCGTCGGCGTGCAGCGAGTACAGCTCCCACTCCGGGAAGGAGCTCGAGTCGTAGATGCTCTCGAACTTGCCGGCGTAGCCCATCGGCGGACGCTGGCCGTGCTCCCAGTCGCGGCCGACCGTGAAGCCGCCGACCCGCTCGCCGTCCACGCGGACGTCGAGCTCGTGCGCCCGGCCGAGGCCGCGCACGTAGCCGTACTCCTGCTTCCGCAGGCTGAGCCGGATGATGTACTCGCCGTCGACCGGGAAGTGATGCTCGATCGCGACGCCGCCGCGCGACCCGAACGGCAGGTCGTCGCTGACGGGTCCGTCCTGGTCCACCGCGCCGTGGATGGGATAGACCTCGGATACCGCGCGCACGCTGGTATCGCCTACGACGAGCTGGCTGATGCGGCGCGCCGCGGCCAGATAGCGCTCGATCAGCGTCGGGGAGACGGAGAGGACCTCGGCGATGTTGTCGAAGCCTTCCTGCTCGTCGTCGGCCGGCAACAGGGCGTTGACGTCGATCTCGAGTCCGAAGATGTCGCGGATGGCGTTGGCGTACTCGGCGCGGTTGAGACGGTGGACGGCCGGACGGCCGGGATCGGGGTTCTCCAGTCCCTCGCGGTCGAGCTCGGTCTCGAGCCATTCGATGAACTGGTGGGTTGCCGCGGCGGTGGGACGCGGCCGGCCCGCGGGCGGCATGGCATTCGCGCGCAGGCGGCGAATCACGTGCTCCCAGGTGGCCGCGTTCGTCTCCACCTTCGCGACGTCCAGCGTGTCGAGGGCGAGTCCCGCGGTCAGCGTGCGCCGGTTGTGGCAGGCCACGCAGTAGCGGTTGAGCAGGGCTCGCGCCTCCGCGGCCCCGGGTTCGGCGGTGCCGACTTCGTGCTGCGCGGCGGGGCGAGGCTCCGCGTGCAGATCGAGCTGCGCGGCGCCGATGAGGGCCGCCATTCCCACGCCTGCGAGTATCCAGCGTGACATCGTTGCGCCTCCGTGAAGAGCCCCTCGTGTCCTGTCCGATCCGGGGCTCGGGTCTGTTCCGGCGGTTCGCGTCAATCCCGGCTCGCCAATCGCGCCAGATGCTGTTCCAGCAGATCGCGCGGCGTCGTGCCGTCCTCGGTCTCCCAGTCCAGATCGGCCCCGAGGCCGACCAGGTAGTCGACCACGCTCGTGAATCCGTAGCGCGCCGCCGCGTGCAGGGCGGTTTCGCCCGCGCGAATCGTCTCGCGCAACGTGTCGGCGGCGCCTGCGTCGACGGCGGCCTTGACCGTCTCCAGCACGAGGTCTTCGTCGCTCCATTGGGCGCTGACGAGCTCCGGGGCGATCAGCCGGCTGCGGCGCGTGGTGCTGCGGCTCAGTCCGTGTCCCACCGCCGCCATCAGGGCGGTCGTGCCGTCGTCGGTGCGCGCCAGCGGATCGGCTCCCGCCGCGGCGATCAGCCGCGCGAGCTCCGGTTCCAGGTACTTGGTCGCGAGCAGGAACGGCGTCGCCCCCTTCTCCCTGAGCGTGAAGACGAACTCGTAGGTCCAGCGCGGCACCGGCGTGCTGCGGGTGAGGCGGGCGTTCGGGTCCGCTCCCCACGCCAGCAGCATTCTGACGAGGGAACGGTCGGCGCGCAGAACCGCCGCGTGGAGTGCGCTGTAGCCGGCGCCGTCCGCGTTGGGATTGGCGCCGCGGGCGAGCAGGAACTCCGCCAGCCGAGGATGCCCGCTCATGGCCGCCAGCGCCAGTGCGCCGTTGCCGTCCGCACCGGTGTCGTCGACGTCGGCGCCGGCGTTGAGCAGGAGGCGCGCGGAGTCGATGTCTCCGTGCCGCGCGGCGAACAGGAGCGGCGTGAAGCCCCCGGCGTCGAAGTAGGTTGCTCCGGCCGGGCTGGTCGTGCTGCGCAGCCCCGTGCCGCGGAACTGCACCCGCGTGACGGTGCGGGCGTCGACCGCCGCGCCGTGCGCCAGCAGCACCCGCGCGACCGCTGGCTGCCGGTGGGCGGCGGCCCACATCAGGGCGGTCTGTCCGTTCTCCGGCTCGGTGGCGTCGACGTCCGCTCCGTGCTCGATCAGGGACTGTACCGCCGCGGGATCTCCCGTCGCGGTGCAGCGCATGAGAAGCGTTTCGCCGACAAGCAGTCCGCGGTTCGCGTCGGCGCCGGCGGTCAGCAAGCGCTCGACGACCTCGGTGTTGCGGCTGGCGCACGCGACCCACAACGGCGTGGCGCCGAGCGCGTTCGCCGCGTTCACGTTCGCGCCGGCCTCGATCAGCCGGTCGACCGTGCGAAGATCGTTCCAGTGCGCCGCCCAGTGCAGCGCCGTCGCGCCGTCGCCCTGCGGGGTGTCGGCGTCGACGCCGCGGTCCAGGAGGATGCCGACCGCGGCCCAGTCCCGGTCCTTCGCTGCGTCGACGATCTGCCGGTCGGTGTTGCCGGTGGCCGGAGCCGCCCACACGATGCACAGCATCCCGACGGCGGCGAGTTGGACGCACTGCTGCCTGATTGTCACGAGCATCCGTCATGATAGCCCCGTGCGGATCTCGATCCAACCGTTTTCGTGGGCGCAGCGACATAAATCGACCGTGATGAGGAGCATTCCATGGCAAACAAGCTCAATCGCCGCCAGTTCGTGACGTCCGCCGCCGTTGGCCTGGCCGCCGCCGCGCCGCCGTCCGCTCTCGGTCGGGCCCCCGCGGTACGCGCGGCGCGCAGCGTGGCGCCGGTCGTCATCGCCTCGGGAAACGGCCACCGCTACACGAACGGCGGGACCGAGACCTGCGTGGAGACTGCCTTCCGGCTGATGACGTCGGGAACGGACGTGCTCGACGCGCTGATCGCCGGGGTGAACATCGTCGAGCTCGACCCGGAGGATGCCAGCGTCGGCTACGGGGGGCGCCCCAATGCGGACGGGGTCGTGCAACTCGACGCGTGCTGCATGCACGGTCCCAAGCGGCGGGCCGGCGGGGTCGCGGCGCTCGAAGGGGTGCGCACGCCGTCGAACGTGGCGCAGATGGTCGCCGACCTGACGGACCATCACCTGCTGGTCGGCGCCGGGGCGCAACGGTTCGCGCGGCAGATGGGGTTCACGGTCGAGGACGACCTCAACACGGACCGCTCGCGCCGCATGTGGCTGGAATGGAAGCGCCGTACCGATCCGGGACACTACCTGGACCCCGATCGAAGTGCTTCCCCTGACGCCGCCGCGCGCGCCGTCGACTACGAGATGCTGGTCGACGGGGTGCTTACCGAGGAGGAGCTGTACGGCACCATCAACTGCGATGGAATCAATGCCGCGGGCGAGATCTGCGGGGTCACGACGACGAGCGGCCTGGCCTGGAAGATTCCCGGCCGCGTGGGCGATTCACCGATCCTGGGCGCCGGACTGTACGTCGACAACGCGGTGGGCGCGGCCGGCTCCACCGGGCGCGGCGAAGCCAATCTCTACAACTTGGCGTCGTTCCTGATCGTCGAGCGGATGCGCGGCGGCATGCATCCGACCGACGCCGGTATGGAGGCGCTCCGCCGCGTGCAGGCGAACACCGTCGAGTCGCGGCTGCTCAATGAGCGCGGTCTGCCCGCGTTCGGTCTGACGTTCTACATCCTGGATGCACAGGGGCGGCACGCGGGCGTGTCCCTGTACGCTGGCGAGACCAGCCGCTACGCCGTCTGCACCGAGAACGGCGCCGACCTGCTGCCGCTGGAGCCGCTGCTCGAAGGGTCCGCTCGTGGCTGAAGATCGGCTTGGCGACCCTGCCGCCGCGACCAGTCGCCGCAATCGGGTCATCGAGGCGGGTGAGTTGGTCCGCAACCTGACCGCCGGCGAGGAGCGGAGGCTCTTCGTCGAGACGGTTCTTGCGGGTGTCGACAGGCTCGACTGGCTGAAGGTTGCTTTGGTCCGGCAAACCGACCCTGCGCGTGACCGGGGCGCGGGCGAGCAGTTCCGAAATCGCCTCATGGAGGAGGTCTTGCACTTCTGCCCGGTTGTAGGCCACCGGCTCAATCCCGGGAGGGTCTTCTGCGGCTGGGGCAATGATGCTCGTGCCAAGGCCGTCATCAACGGGCTCTTGTCCGATGTTCCCGCATACAGAATGATGGCGGAGTCGCGGTTGGAGAGATGGGACAATCCCGCTGCGGCGTACATGGCCGTGGCGATTTGTCACGACCGGGGCATGGGTGCACGACATCATTGTTAGATGAGCGTCAGGCGGCGTTTGCGGCACGTCG
>WTGR01000575.1 GCA_011523485.1 Acidobacteriota bacterium | reverse complement strand
AGGACAAGGCGATCGTCGGCAACATCGGCCACTTCGACAACGAGATCGACATGGCGGGGCTCAAGCGCATCCCCGGCGTCGAGCACATCCCGATCAAGCCGCAGTACGACGAGTGGCGTTTCCCCGACGGGCACAGCGTGCTGGTGCTCGCCGAGGGCCGGCTGCTCAACCTCGGCTGCGCCACCGGCCACCCCAGCTTCGTGATGTCGGCCTCGTTCACCAACCAGGTGCTCGCCCAGCTTGCGCTGCACCGCAACCGGGGCGAGTACGAGAAGCAGGTCTACATGCTGCCGAAGCAGCTCGACGAGAAGGTCGCCCGGCTCCACCTCGACGCCCTCGGCGTCAAGCTGACCGAGCTCAGCCGGGAGCAGGCGGACTACATCGGCGTGCCGGTGGAGGGGCCGTACAAGCCGGAGCACTACCGGTACTAGTTCGGGACAGGTATCGTCGCGTCGTTCCGGAGCGGTACGAGGGACGGAGGCGCGCCATGGGAAGACGCCGAAGAGTGGCCGCGGATCCACGTGAACAGGCCGCGTACACCGTCGCGGAGGCGGCGCACTATCTGGACCTCCCGGTCCCGACGATTCGCTGCTGGGCAACCGGACGAGGCAACTGCGAGGCGCTCATCGGCGTGCCGGGGCGCCATCCCGTGCTGCTCTCGTTCCTCAACCTGGCGGAGCTTCACGTGCTGGCGGCAATCCGGCGCGAGCACGCGATTTCGATGCCGAGGGTCCGCGCGGCCATCGGGTACCTGGCGCAGCACACCCGGCGCGATTCAGACCGCCGGCATCCCTTGATCAGCGCCGATCTGGAGACGGACGGACTGGACCTGTTCATCGAGCGCTACGGACAACTGCTCAGCATCAGTCGAGCGGGGCAGACGGTCATGCGCGAGATGATGACGGCCGCCCTGCATCGCATCGACCGCGACCCGCAGGGCGTGCCGATCAAGCTCTACCCATTCACTCGGAGCAGCATCGACGACGCCCCGGCCCTGATCGTTATCGACCCGACCCTGGCCGCCGGCCGGCCGGTGCTGAAGGGCACAGGTCTGGCCACCGGCATCCTCGCCGAGCGGTACAAGGCCGGCGAATCTGTTGCGGAATTGGCGCGGGACTATGAGCGCAGCGAGGCGGAGATCGAAGAAGCGATCAGATGTGAGCTCCGGACGGCAGCCTGAAGAGCCCATCCTGTTTCTGGACCGCAATCTGGGAAAGCGCGTGATCGCGGAGAGGCTCCGAGCGGCTGGAATGAAGGTCGAAATCCACGACGATCATCTTCCGCTGAACGCGCCGGACGAAGCATGGATCGCGCTGGTAGGGCGGAAGCGATGGGTGGCGTTGACAAAGGACAAGAACATTCGCTTCCGCTCACCCGAACTGGAATCGATCAGGAAGCACGCCGCGCGCATTGTCGTGATACGCGCCAAGAACGCGACGGGGCCGCAGATCGCTGAGGCTGTGTTGAAGGGCAGGAAGCAGATCGCCCGCTTTGTATCGAGGCACACACCGCCATTCGTGGCGCGGATTGACCGCGGCGGAAATGTGAAGCCATATCCCGGTGTGCTCTGACTCCGTGTGAGCACCAGCAGTCGGCAGTACTCGGCCCGATGCGCGACTGTGTGGCTGCTCGGGTACAGGATGGGGAGGGAGAAGAGCCGGGAGAGCCCCTGCTCCACGAGGAAGAGGGTGTTCAGCACACGCCCGGTGCGGCCGTTGCCGTCGGTGAACGGATGGATGGCCTCGAACTGGGTAATTGGGCGGCGGCCATTCGGACCAGCGGATCGATCTCCGAGTTCGCCTGCGTCTCCAGCAAGCGGCGGGCTGATATCGAGCATTCCTCGGATCCGGAATCTGATCGGCGGTGCGGTCAGATCTCCGCGCCATCACGCATCGCTGAGGACGGGGTTTTCGTCTTCAGGTCGACCGCCGGAGGCAGTGACGGCGGGCGTAGTACGGGCGGTGCGGATGCCAGGCGTGTGTCCCGTTCATGTTCACGAAACTGCTTCTTATCGACAGGTCACCAAGCATGTCGACGAGATCACCGTTTCCAGTTCTGTCGCGGAGACGATGGTCCGGGGCACCGGAGCAGAGAGCGTCGACACGGGCGAGTCCACGTTGCGTTTGTACGGTCAGCGTTCGCGAAGCGACTCCAGCGTCCAGCGGCAGCGACGGCGGACGGCTTCCTCGAGCTGGTCATAGGCTTGCGCGTCGGCGTGCGCCTGCGCGAACGCCTCGCGGGTGGCGCGAGCAACGCCTGGTAACCCGGTTGCCATTTCCTCGACGCGGACGAGTAGACGCCTCGGCGGCATTCCCAGTTCGCGGGCGAACGCCAGCCAGTCGGACCGGCTGATTCGTTCGGGTTCATCGTGTTCACCGATGAAGAACGCCATGTCGCGGGACCATGTCCCGGGTCGCAGGAGGTTCAGGAACTCGATGGAGATCAGGTCGTAGAACGGCGCGAGCGTCGGCACGGCGTGGCCCGGCGCGTAGAGCAGCGCGAGGTTCTTGCCGTGACCGTCCCAGTTGCCGATGAGACAGTTGAGAATCTGCCAGTCGCGCAGACTTGCGAGCGCCTCGGCCGGACGGGCCGCATGTGCCCGCAGCAACTCCGCCACGTCGCCGATGGACGGTCCGCCGTGGCGCTGGTACTTGAGTGCGGCGGACAGGCCCAATGCCTGAAGCACGTCTTCCTGGTGCAGTCGCCTGAGGCGTCCGTCCGCATCACGCGCCCGGTCGTAGCGCTCGATGCGCAGGTAGGGTACGCCGTCCGCCGTGGTACGAAGAAACTCTGTACCCGCAACCGGCAGGCCGACACGCCGGGCCATGTCGTTGGCGATGTATTCGGAGACGCATACCCATCGCACGGTCTCGAACTTCAGGAGGTGGCTTGAGGGATTCGCGCGGTCCGGCAGCGCGTAGGACTCGCCGTCGAAGATGACGGACTGTTTCTCCTGCGTGCCTGCCAGGGAGAATCGTTGTCGCTCGCGGGTCAAGATGGCCGCTCCTTCGTCGGGGGAGCCGACCAGTCGATCCAGCACCGTCTGCGTCAGAGTCGCGGGCGGCGTGGGCCGGGCGTCGGGCTCGACGCCGGCGGGCAGCACACTGAGGGCGCCGGCGCAGTCCTCCCCGATGGCGAAGAGGAGTCCCGCGTCGTCTTCGGGCGCGACACCCTGCTCCCTGCAGATACGCTGTCGCGTTCCACCTTCGGGGAGTAGACCTGCGAAGAAGTTGTGCGCATCTACCTCTCGAGCGGCCAGGGACAAAGGTAGATGAATGGAGACGGGAAACCCGTCGCCGTCCAGCCAGGCGCCATCGTAGGTAAAGCGCAGAACGCGATTCTCGTCTTCCCGTAGCGCGCCTATCCGCCGCTCGTCGTGCCAGACGGCACCGTACCTCCCGTTCACTGCTCGTACCCGGGACGGGGAGATGATGCTGCCCGACCCTGCTGCGCCAGCAGCCGCTCGGCGTCGTCCCGCGTCAGGATTACCATCTCCAGACCCAGTGCCTGCAACGCCTGCATGACCCGTCCCAGGGAGGCATTGGGCTTGCCGCGTTCGAACTCCGAAAGGAAGCGTGTCGTCAGGCCGGACACGGAATACACGCTGTCCAGAGTCAATCCCTGTCGCTTGCGTTCACGCCGTGCCAGCCGGCCCAGGCCCTCGGGCGATCGAACCCGTGCGGGCGGCAAGAGCTGTGGGGCCTGCTGAGTGGAAGCGTCGACGGGCATCGCATGCTCCAGGAAGTATTTTTACCTATTCGTAATTTACACCGTCTGGGCGGGGGATGGCCAGTGGGCTTTACCGATTCGTAATTCTGGCTTCCCAGGTACGAGAATTCATCAAGATTTACCGATTCGTAATCTCGTTCCTGGGTGGACGACGTGATCCGGCCTGGATCGTACGCACGTCGCGACCGTGAAGGCCGGGTTCAGTCCCGCCGCCGGGGGCTCGCGTAGGCCCGCAGCAGCTTCTCCTGCGCGTTGATCCGCCGCGCGTGCGGCTTGCGGACCGGCCGGTAGGAGCCGTCGGTCTGCAGCTCCATGGCGCGGTCGGTGTCGGCGAGCATGGTCTGCAGGACGACGTCGTGCAGGTGGGTGCGCAGCTCGGGGTCGCGGATGTGGCACAGCGCCTCGACCCGGCGGTCGAGGTTGCGCTCCATCAGGTCGGCGCTGCCGATGAGCAGCTCGGGCCGGCCGTCGTTGGCGAAGTAGTAGAGCCGCGAGTGCTCGAGGAAGCGGCCGACGACGGAGCGGACGCGGATGGTGTCGCTGATGCCGGGGATGCCGGGCCGGAGGCAGCAGACGCCGCGGACGACCATCTCGATCTGCACGCCGGCCTGCGACGCCCGGTAGAGGACGCGGATCATCTCCGGGTCGGCGACCGAGTTGTTCTTGACGATGATGCCGGCGCGCCGGCCCGCGCGCGCGTGCTCGGCCTCGCGCTCGACCAGCCGGGTGAACGCCGGACGCAGGTGGTGCGGCGCCACGAGGAGCTCCTCGTAGTCCTCCTTGCTGGAGTACCCCGTCAGGTAGTTGAAGACCTCGGTCACCTCGTCGAGCACCGCCGGCCGCGCCGTGAACAGGCCGAAGTCGGTGTAGACCTGCGACGTGACCCGGTTGTAGTTGCCGGTGCCGACGTGCGCGTAGCGCACGATGCCGTCGTGCTCCTGGCGCACCACCAGGCAGAGCTTGCAGTGCGTCTTCAGGTTCAGCAGCCCGTAGACCACGTGGATGCCCGCCGCCTCCAGCCGGTGCGCCCACTCGATGTTGTTGCGCTCGTCGAAGCGCGCCTTCAGCTCCACCAGCACCGCCACCTGCTTGCCGGCGTCGGCCGCCTGCATCAGCAGGTCCAGCAGCGGCGAGTTCGGCCCGATGCGGTAGAGCGTGATCTTGATCGCGATCACCTGCGCGTCGTCGACCGCCGCGCGCAGGAACGACTCGACCGCCGAGAACGACTCGAACGGGTGGTGGACGAGCCGGTCGCGCTCCTGGATGGCGTTGAAGATCGCCTCGCCTCCTTCGTCCGGCCAGAGGGCGCGCGGCGAGAACGGCTTGTCCTTGAGCCGCGGATGGTGCAGCTTCGTCAGCGCGCTCCAGTCGCCGTAGCCCATGCGCCCGGCGGTGCGGACCACGACGTCCTCCTCGATCTCGAAGTTCTCGACCAGGATGTTGAGGACGCGGGCCGGCATGGACGCCTCGACCAGGAGCTGCGACAGGTCGCCGTAGCGCAACTCCTTCAGCGTGCGGTCGACCGACTCGAGCAGGTCGTCGGCCTCGTCCTCCTGGATCACCATGTCGGTGTCGCGGATGATGCGGAAGAGATACGTCTCGCGTACCGCGATTCCCGGAAACAGGCTCGCGACGTTCAGCTTGACGACATCTTCGAGCAGCGCGAACGAATCGCCCGGCTCGCCGGCGACCGACGCCGGAATCGGGATGAAGCGCGCCAGCACGTCCGGGAGCTTGACGCGGGCGAACCGCGTGCGGCCGTCGTGCTCCACGACGACCGCCAGGTTCATGCTCAGGTTCGAGATGAACGGAAACGGGTGCCCGGGGTCGAATGCGAGCGGCGTCAGCACCGGATGGATGTTCCGGCGGTAGTGGTCGTGCAGGTAGTCCTCGGCCGCCGGGGTGTAGTCGGCCGGGTCGAGGATGCGGATGCGGTGCGTGGCCAGCAGCGGGCGCAGGACATCGGACCAGCAGCGCTCGACGTCGTTCATCATCCGCTTGGTCCGGACGCGGATGGCGTCGAGCTGTTGCTCCGTGCTCATGCCGTCCGGCGACAGCGCCTCGCTCTCGGAACGGAACTTCCGCAGCAGCGTCGCCACCCGGACCATGAAGAACTCGTCCAGGTTGGTCGAGACGATGGAGAGGAACTTCACCCGCTCGAGCAGCGGGTGACGCTCGTCCTGCGCCTGCAGCAGGACCCGCTGGTTGAACTCCAGCCAGCTCAGCTCGCGGTTGATGTACAGCGCCGGATTCTCGAGGTCGGCGGGGTCGGGTCCCGCGTCGCTGCGCGCCGCGCTCGCCGCCGCAACGTTGGTCGAAATGGCCACGGGCTGAAAGGGGAAAAGCCCATCATAACAGCGTTTGCCGCCGGTACCACCATGTGATACCGTTGCGGGATGACTGTCAAGTCGGCGGTTTCGTTCATCGACGAGCATCACACCTTCGCCAGGGCGGCGGTGAAGCGGGGCGAATTCGCGTCGGTCAGCGCGGTGGTTGCCGCCGGCATCCAGCGGTTGCGAGACGAGGAAGCCGAGCGCACGGCCATGCTGGAGGCCATGGTCGACGAGATCCGCCGGCGGGCCGAAACGCCCGACGAGGAATTCGTCGAGCACCATCCGGGAGACTTCGAGAGGATTCTCGACCGGGTACTGGCGGCGCGCGGCGAGGA
>WTGR01000059.1 GCA_011523485.1 Acidobacteriota bacterium | reverse complement strand
GAGTCGTCGAGCCTGAATCCCCGCCTCGAGGCCGGCCTGCGCTGGGACGGCGGCACCGACGTCGAGGGCATGGGTGCGGAAATGGGGGCCGGCCTGGCGTACGTGAACCGGCGGCTCAACCTGGGTCTGGAAACGCAGGCACGGTACCTGGTGGCGCATCAGGCGGACGGCTTCGAGGAGTGGGGCGCGGGCCTGTCCTTGCGTGTCGGACCGGGCGTCGACAGGCCGGGGCCGTGGCTGGCGCTGAACCCGGAATGGGGCGCACCGGGCAGCCGCGTGCACGCGCTGTGGGACCCGCGGGCGGCGCCGGAACTTCATCGCGGCGCCACCGGCGCGCCGGGCGCGCGGCCGGACCGCATCGCGGCCACGGCGGGGTACCGGTTGAGCGAAGCCAACAGCGTGTCGCTGGAAACGCTGCATGAGACGCGCCCCGGTGCCGGCGGGGGCATCGCCACGCGTGTGGCGGGGAATCTGAACTGGGGCGGCGGGACCGATGGCGCGCCGCGCGCGGCGGCGGATTCGCGGATCCGGAGCGGTGAGAGCGCGGCGGCGGGCGACGGGCGGCGGGCGACGGTCCGACTCGACGCGGTCACCGTCGCCGCGTTCTACAACCTTTCGGGCGCGCCGGCCGACGACTGGCTCGGCGCCGGCGTGAAGGAGACGCTGACCAGCGCCCTCGAGCGACTCGACGAGGTCGAGGTCGTCAGGAACCCGGGAGGAGCCGGTCCGCCGCCGGCCTGGCTCCTCACCGGGGAGTATCAGCGCCGGGGAGATCGGCTGCAGATCGACGCCCGGGTGGTCGACACGCGCAGCGGCGCCGTCGCCGCGCGGTCGCGGGCGAGGGGCGTTACGGCCGAGGTCTTCGAGCTGCAGGACCGCATCACCGCGGACCTGGCGGTCGCGCTGGGGAATCTGAGCGGCGGCGGCGGGGCCGGCGGTCCCGAACCGGCTGCGCGGGAGCTCTCACGGCGGCGCCTCGACGAGGGGGGGCCGGCAGGCGGCGACGCTGCAGCCGCGCCGCAGCGGGCTCGCGGGCCACGTCCCGGCAGCGGCCGTGACGCCGGGGTCGTCGAAACGCGTCCGTCAGCGCCGGTCCGGCTCGACACGATCTACGAGGCGCGTCCATCGGCGGCGCGGCGGGCTCCCGCGCGACGCCCCGCGGGCAGCCGGGACGCGGGCATGGTCGAGGCGCGTCCATCAACGCGGGTCCGGCCCGACACGGTCGCCATCGACCTGTTCCGCAACGTCTCGCGGGCGCCGGCCGACGACTGGCTCGGCGCCGGCGTGAAGGAGACGCTGACCAGCGCCCTCGAGCGACTCGACGAGGTCGAGGTCGTCAGGAACCCGGGAGGAGCCGGTCCGCCGCCGGCCTGGCTCCTCACCGGGGAGTATCAGCGCCGGGGAGATCGGCTGCAGATCGACGCCCGGGTGGTCGACACGCGCAGCGGCGCCGTCGCCGCGCGGTCGCGGGCAGGGGGCGTTACGGCCGAGCTCTTCGAGTTGCAGGACCGCATCACGGCGGACCTGGCAGGCGCGCTGGAGTATCTGAGTTTGGAGGGCGGGACCGGCTATCGCGAGCTGGAGACGCCGGTGAACGTCTCCTTGCCTAGGCATCCGCACGGGCCCGCGGCCCGAGCCGAATATCCGCGTCGGTTGTCCTCTACGTTCAACTGGTGACCGGCGGGTGCTCGCAGTAACGGTCGAGTACGGTTCCCAGGATAGTTCCATATGCAGGAGACATCGACGGGCGGCACACGACCTGCTCCGCCCGCGCGGATTCTGATTGTCGACGCCGACCCCGACGCGCTGCGGATCCTGTCCGATTCCGTGACCGGCCTGGGACATGCGGTCTGCCACGCCGCCGAACCCGGGCGCGGCGTGGTCGATCTGTCCGCCGACGCGCGTCCCGACCTCGCGCTGATCGGTCTCGCGGCCGGTGCGACAGCGGCGCCCGCCGTCGAGACCGCCGAGCGGATCGCGGAGCGGTTCGCGATACCGGTCGTCTACGCGGTGGAGACAGGGGACAACGCGTTGCTGGACCGGACGCAGCGAACGAACCCGCACGGCTACGTGCTGAAGTCGGCCGACCCCCTGCAACTGGACCTCACCCTCCGCGCCGCCTTGAACCTGGCTGCGCACGAGCGGGCCGGCCGCGAGCGGCAGGACCGGGAGCTGGCCGGACTCGAGGCATCCGTCGAGCTCACCGAACGGGACAATGCGGTTCTCAGATGCCTGTTCGAACGAATCAGCGACGCCGTCGTCCTGGGGGATACCCAGGGCAGACTGACGGCCATCAACCCCGCCGGGCAACGGCTGGGCCGGACATCGCTCGAAGACCCGAACAACTGGACCGACTACTTCGCCACCTACCAGGGGGACGGCCGGACGCCGTTCGCGACGGAAGATCTGCCGCTGGTGCGCGCGCTCCGCGGGGAGACCACCCGGGACGTTCCGGTAGTGCTCCGGCCTCGCTGCCCGGAAGCCGGCACGGAGGACATCTGGTTGAGCGCCAGCGGGTACCCGTTGCTCGACGCGCAGGGCGGGTCTCTCGGCGGCGCCGTGCTGCTGCGCGACGTCACGGCTCTGCGCGAACAGTCGGCGAAGGCGGCGAGAGCGCAGGCCGAGCTGCACGAGCGGGTGCAGGTGCTCGATGCCATCATCCGCAGCATGGCCGACGGCGTGGTGGTCGCGGACGCGCAGACGCGATTCACCCTGTTCAACCCGAGCGCCGAGCGCATCCTCGGCATCGGCATGACGGACCGGCCGCCGGACGAATGGCCCGAGATCTACGGGGTGTGCTACCCCGATGCGTCGACGCCGGTGCCGGCGGACCAGTTGCCCGTCGTGCGCGCCATGCGGGGCGAGACAGTCGAAGGCCAGGAGCTGTTCATCCGCAATCCGGGCGTTCCGGACGGAGCATTCATCAACGTGAATGCCAGCCCGGTGCGCGACGAGGCGGGACAGGTGGTCGGTGGCGTGACCGTCTTCCGCGACGTGTCGGAGCGCCGAATGCAGGAAGAGGCGCTGACGCAGGCCTTCGCCCTCGGACGCCTGGAGGTCATCGACACGGTCATGCACAACATCGGGAACGCGATCAACAGCGTCGCGACAGGCGTGGACACGCTGCACGGGTGGTTTCTGGACAACGAGCTGATGAGACGTTTCGGCAAGCTGATGGACCTCGTCGCCGCGCACGACCGCGACTGGACCGCCTGGCTGGAGCACGACGCGCAGGGCCGACAGTTGCGTCCTTTCCTGCTTGCGCTAGTGCGCGACCTGACCGGCGAGCACGAGAAGCTGGTGGGTACCACCGCGCGCGTGCGGGAGCGGGTGCGCCACATCGTCGACATCATTCGCACCCAGGCGGCCTTCACGAATGGCACGGTGGAACGCAAGCTCGTCGATCTGCCCGCGACGATCAAGGACGCCGTGAAGGTGGTCCAGGAATCACTCGGGCAACGCCGTGTCGCCATCGAGGTCGACTGTTCCCGTGCGCCTCGCGAGATGGTCGTGCAGGAGAGTCGGTTTCAACAGATGCTCGTCAATCTGCTCAAGAACGCGATGGAGGCTACCGACGAACGCGCGGCGCGATTGGAGGACGACCCGGGCTGGCGGCCGAGAATTCGCGTGCGGGCCTGTCGCGGGGAGCAGAAGAACACGCTCGTGATCGATGTCAGCGACAACGGAATCGGAATCGATCCGTCCCGTTTCGGCTCCGTGTTCAACGCCGGCTACACGACGAAGAAGGAGGGGACCGGACTGGGTCTGCATTCGGCGGCGAACTTCGTGATCGGGTCGGGCGGCAGCATTCAACCCTTGAGCGACGGTATCGGCCACGGCGCCACGCTGCGCGTGACGTTGCGCCTCGTAGAGCAGCGGCAGACGCGGCCGCCGACAGGATCGCCATAACGCGCGCGGCTATCATCGCAATGCCGGATACGGTCCGCCACAGGTTGCGGTCCGGCGCCGTACTCGGCGACCCGTGGCCTGCTTGACCAGTTCCCTCCGTCGTTGACCGAACCGACGGTCCCGGCGCACTCCGAGGACGACTCCCGATGCACGAGACATCGACCGGACACGAATTTCCGGCCCCCCACGGGCGGATTCTGATCGTCGACGCCGATCCCGGCGCCCGGGAGACGCTGTCGCATTCGGTGATCGGCCTGGGCCACACGGTCTGCCACGCCGCCGAACCTGGGCCCACGGCGATCGACCTGCCCGGCGAGGCGCGTCCCGACGTTGCGCTGGTCGGCCTCGCGGCCGGCGAGAAGGCCGGGCCTGCCGTGGAGACGGGAGAGCAAATCGCGAGGCGGTTCCGAGTGCCGCTCGTCTATGCGACCGAAACGACGGACGCCGAGGCGCTGGACCAGGCGCAGCGCACGGACCCGCATGGCTACGTGCTGAAGTCGGGCGATCCCCGACAATTGGGTCTGGTCATCCGCGCGGCACTGAGCGCGACTGTCCGGAAGCCGATCGACGAGCCGGAAGTGGACGCCAACGATGCGGTGCCCCGCCCGGAATGGAACTCGGCAATCCTCGAGGGCCTGTTCGACAACATGAGCGACGCGGTCATCGTCGCCGACGTCCGGGGCCGGTTCGTGGCCGTGAACGCGGCCGCGCGACGGCTCAGCAAGACCTACGACCCGTCCAATCCAGAGGCATGGGCCCAGCACTTCGAGGTCTACCAGGCGGACGGGCGAACGCCGTTCGCGGCGGAAGGCCTGCCGCTCACCGCCGCAATCCGCGGCGAGTCTTCCGCGGACGTGCTGCTGCGGCTGAGGCCACGGCACGCCGGGGCGGGTACGGAGGATCTCTGGCTGAGCGCCAGCGGCTACCCCTTGCGGGACGCGGGCGGCCTGTGCCTGGGCGGCGCGGTCGTGCTGCGCGACGTCACGGCTGGCCCGGAGCAGTCGGCGCGGGCGAAGAGAATCGAGGCCGAGCTGCACGAGCGGGTACAGGTGCTCGATGCGATTATCCGCAGCATGGGTGACGGGGTGGTGGTCGCGGACGCGCAGGCGCGATTCACCCTCTTCAACCCGAGCGCCGAGCGCATCGTCGGCATCGGCATGACCGACCGGCCGCCGGACGAATGGACCGACCTCTACGGCGTGTTCTACGCCGACGGGGTCACCCCGGTGCCGACGGACCAGTTGCCGGTCGTCCGTGCGGTGCAGGGCGAGACCGTCGAAGCCCTGCAGCTCTTCGTCCGCAATTCGCGCGTTCCGGACGGCGTGTACATCAGCGTGAATGCGAGCCCGGTGCGCAGCGAGTCGGGAGAGGTGGTCGGCGGCGTGGCCGTCTTCCGCGACGTGACGCAGCGGCGAATGGAACAGGAGGCGCTGACGCAGGCCTTCGCGCACGGACGCCTTGAGGTCATCGACACCGTCCTGCACAACATCGGGAACGCGATCAACAGCGTCGCGACCGGCGTGGATACGCTGAACGGGTGGTTCCAGGACAACGAGCTGATGCGGCGGTTCGGCAAGCTGGCGGACCTGGTCGCCGCGCACGACCACGACTGGATCTCCTGGCTGGAACACGACGCGCAGGGCCGGCAGATACGGCCCTTTCTGCTGGCCCTGGTGCGGGACCTGACCGGCGAGCACGAGAAGCTGGCAGGTACCGCCGCGCGCGTGCGGGAGCGCGTTCGCCACATCGTCGACATCATCCGCACCCAGGCCTCCTTCACGAACAGCACGGTGGAACGCAAGCTCGTCGACTTGCAGGCGACCATCCGCGACGCCGTCAAGGTGGTCCAGGAATCGCTCGGGCAACGCGGCGTCACGATAGAGGTCGACTGCGCCCGCGCGCCCCGCCAGATCCTCGTGCAGGAGAGCCGGTTTCAGCAGATGCTGGTGAACCTGCTCAAGAACGCGATGGAAGCTACCGACGAGCGTGCGGCCCGACCGGAGGACGCCCCGGGCTGGCGGCCGAGAATTCGTGTGCTGGCCTATCGCGGGGAACACAAGAACACCCTCGTGATCGATGTCGGCGACAACGGAATCGGTATCGATCCGTCCCATTTCGGCTCCGTGTTCAACGCCGGCTACACGACCAAGCAGGACGGGACCGGACTGGGTCTGCATTCGGCGGCGAACTTCGTGATCGGGTCGGGCGGCAGCATCCAGCCCCTGAGCGACGGTCCAGGCCACGGCGCCACGCTGCGGGTGACGCTGCGCCTCGTGGAGGAGCAGAGGCAGCAGCGGTTGTCTATCGAGCGCGGCGAGTGACTGCGCCCGGTCGCACGCGCTCTCGACAGCCGCACGCGAGCCGGCATACCCTTTTCACGACCCTGCGCGAGGAATCGGGCGGCCGCGCCGCGCCGCACGTTCAGACCAGACAGCGAGAGGAGACGCCGACGATGCCGAAGTTCGCCGCCAACCTGACCATGCTGTACAA
>WTGR01000263.1 GCA_011523485.1 Acidobacteriota bacterium | reverse complement strand
GGGCCAGCATCGCGCACGCGCTCGACCATCGCAATGACGCCATAGAGTACGCGCTCGAGTTCGGTCGCGGCCTCGATGCCGAGCGGACCGACCGCTTCGTCGGCATGTACGTGAACGGGTTGACCCTGGACTACGGCGAACGAGGACGCGCCGCGGTGGAGCGCCTGTTCGCCGACGCCTACGAGCGCAGGGTGATTCCGGAGCCGGTGCCCGTCGAGTTCGTCGACTGAGAGGGCGAAGGGGAGCCATGTACGCGCGCATCGCGTCGGCGGGGCTGCGGGACGTTGCCGACAAGCTGGACGGAGGCGTCCGCCTCGACCTGGCGGACGGGGTCGGGCTGTTCGCGTGTCCGGACCTGCTCGCGGTCGGCTGGCTTGCCAACCGGGAGCGCGAGAAGCGTCACGGGGCGCGCACGTTCTTCAACCACAATATCCGCCTGGAAGCGACCAACGTCTGCGTCGCAAGCTGCCTGTTCTGTGCGTTCGCCCGCCTGCAGCCGGGCGACGACGGCGCCTACACGATGAGCCTGGAGCAAGCGTGGGACAAGCTGCGGGAGCGGGCTCATCAGCCGCTGACCGAGGTGCACGTGGTCAATGGCTTGCATCCGGATCTGCCCTGGGACTACTACCTGGAGTTGTTGCGCGGCTTCAAGCGCATCAGGCCGGACATCCACCTGAAGTGCTTTACGGCGATCGAGATCGCGTTCTTCTCGGAGCTCTACGGCATGACCGACGAGCAGGTGCTCCGCGACCTGATGGACGCCGGGCTCGATTCGCTCCCCGGCGGAGGAGCCGAGGTGTTCTCCGAGCGCGTGCGTCGCAAGATCTGCCATGACAAGGCGGACGCGGATCGTTACCTGGCCATCCACCGGCTCGCTCATCGGCTCGGCATGCGCTCGAACGTGACGATGCTCTACGGGCATATCGAGACCGACGAGGAGCGCGTGGACCACATGCTGCGCGCCCGCGCGTTGCAGGACGAGACCGGGGGGTTCCAGGCCTTCATTCCGCTGGCGTTCCATCCCGACAACAACCGGATGGAGAAGCTGCCGGCCCCCACCGCGGCCGACACCCTGCGCGTCCACGCCGTCGCCCGCCTGATGCTCGACAACTTCCCGCACGTGAAGGCGTTCTGGATCGCCACCGGCGTCGGCGTGGCCCAGACCTCGCTCTGGTTCGGGGTCGACGACCTCGACGGCACGGTGCAGGAGGAGCGCATCTACCACATGGCGGGCGCCCCGACCCCCGAGGCGATGACCCCGGCCGAGATCTCCCGCCTGATCCGCGTCGCCGGCCGCGAGCCGGTGGAGCGGGACACGCTCTACAACGTTGTGTCCTTACCGGCGTGAGGAGCCGCTTGCGGGCGCCAAGGTGACGCATGGTCGATTGCACTCTGCGCGAGATGGGCTTGTACGGTTTCCGCAGTATTTCCGCTGAGACCGTGACCTTCGACAATCCCACTTTCGTCGTCGGACCGAATGGCTCCGGCAAGAGCAACTTCGCCGATGCTTTCGCGTTTCTTTCCGAGGCCATGGTTTCCCCGTTGCAGGCGGTAATCGAACGGCGTGGAGGATTCTCCTCAGTCTCCCATCGCAGTTCGGCAAGGGGTCGACCGTCGAATCTGACCTTGCGCGTGACGTTGGAGAAGCCCGATAGAAATACGACCAAGGCCGACTACTACATCGATCTGCGCCCACGGAGAGGCAACGACTTCGAGGTGGTGGAAGAAGTGTGCAGAGTGACCCGGGCTGACGGATCGCGATACGGCTTTGTCCGCCAAACCGTCAGGGGGTCCACCGAGTGGACACTCAGCGTGGAGTCCCTGGCTCCCGCTGTTGAATCGAACGCCCTGGCCCTGCCCCTCGTCGGTGGAGATGAGCGTTTCGGGGCGATAGTTCGTTTCCTGTCGGGCATGCGGGCGTACCGGATCGAACCGGAGGCGCTGCGGGCGATGCAGGATCCGGACGCCGGCACTGGCTTGCGTTCGGACGGCCGGAACACCGCCAGCGTGCTGCGCGAAATCCGGCGCAGGAGGGAAGACCGGACGCGGATCTGCCAGTTGCTGGAGAGCGTCGTGCCCGGGACGGTCGACGTGCAACCGAAGACGCTCGGCAACAAGCTGACGCTGGAGTTCACACAGAACCGGCCGGGAGCGGAACCAATCAAGTTCAAGGCCTTCAACATGTCCGATGGGACGCTCCGCGTGCTCGGGTTGATCACCGCCGTGTTCCAGCGTCCGGCGCCGTCGCTTCTCGTCATCGAAGAACCGGAGGCATCCATGCATCCGGGAGCGCTCGGTTCGATTCTCGACGTGCTGCGGCTCGCCAGCCGGTCGATGCAGGTGGTGGTCACGACGCACAGCCCGGACATTCTCGACGCCAAGTGGATCGAGGATCGACACTTGCGGATCCTGAGCTGGGAGCATGGACGGACGCGGATCGCGCATGTCTCGCAAGCGGTACGGACGGCACTGGCACGACACCTGATGGGCGCCGGCGAGTTGCTGCGTTCGAACGCCCTGACCTCCGCGCAAGAGACCGAGTCGGACTCCCAGTGAACCCGGTCACGCTGGGAAGGACAGATCCACGTGAACATCCAGCCGATTGTGGAGGGCCATGGGGATGTAGCGGCGCTGCCGGTCCTGCTGCGTCGTCTCGTCGAAGAAGCCGGGACGTGGCACGTAGGTGTCGGGGCGCCGATTCGCCGTCCGCGCTCTCGACTCGTGGAGGAGGCTGGCGTGAAGCAGGCCGTCCGACTCGCGCGCGTGCAGCCGAACTGCGGCGCCGTGCTCATGCTGCTGGACGGAGACTCCGACTGTCCGGCCGACCTGGGGCCGACCGTGCAGACCTGGGCGACCGCGGCGGCCGATGGCACTCCATGTCACGTCGTCTTGGCGCACCGGGAGTACGAAGCCTGGTTTCTGGCCGCAATCGAATCCTTGCGCGGCTGCCGCGGCGTCCGGCCGGACGCAGATCCTCATCCGGCCCCGGAGAGTCCGCGCGGCGCCAAGGAGCAACTGGAAGCGCGGATGCAGCCGGGCGCGAGCTACCTGGAGACCACGGACCAACCCGCGTTCAGCGCCCGGTTCTCGCTGCCGGACGCGTACCGCCGTTCGCGATCGTTCCGCAAGCTCGCGGATTCGTTCGCGAACCTGGTTCGCGCGATGGAGCATGACGTCGGCGTGTGGCCGCCCGCCGCCTGGACCGACGGTGCCTGAGGGCGCGTCGTTGCCGCGCGTCACGCGCTCCCGGGGCACGTCGGTGGCCGCCGGACCGTGAGAGTCGCGATGTGCATCGCGGGCACTCCGGCGCCTCGGTGGCTGCCTGGGCTGTGAGGGGCACGATGATGCAGGTGCGGGCTCTCCAGTGCCGACCGGGCAAGGTGGGCATGGCGTGGTAAGATTCAAGGTACCGTCAGGTTCCGATTCGGGATCTGGCCTTTTTGATGACCTGAGCTTGAGAAAAATTTCACAAAGTTGACGGCCGCTGCGTAGCGGCGTCGTTGACGGCCAGCAGCGCGGCGGGCGTTCTCGGTGGACGCTGGCGCCGACTCACCGGACGGGTCGGCGCCTTTTCTCGACGCCCGCTTGAGAAAAATTTCACAAGCTGCAGCGGAGCACGGTGATGGACGTCGAGGAACTGACCCGGTTCGAGAAGACCCAGATCGGAGAGCGGCAGGCGTTGCCGGACCGCTATCTCGGACTCTCCGACGACGAGATGGCCGAGCGGATCGCCCGGGCCCGCGCCGACCTTGGAGAGCGCCTGTTGATCCTGGGACACCACTACCAGCGCGACGAGGTGATCCGCTTCGCGGACTGCACCGGCGACTCGTTCAAGCTGGCGCGGCAGGCGGCCGACCGGCGCGACGCCGACTACATCGTGTTCTGCGGCGTCCACTTCATGGCGGAGAGCGCCGACGTGCTGAGCGCGCCGCAGCAGCAGGTGATCCTGCCGGACCTGGCGGCGGGCTGCTCGATGGCGGACATGGCGGCCGCGGATCAACTCGAGGTCTGCTGGGACGAGCTGCAGGCCCTCGGCGCCACGGACGTCGTGCCGGTGACGTACATCAACTCTGCGGCATCCATCAAGGCCTTCTGCGGCGAGCGGCGCGGGGTGGTGTGCACGTCGGGCAACGCCGAGCCGACGCTGCGCTGGGCGTGGGCGCGCGGGCGGCAGATCCTGTTCCTGCCGGACCAGCACCTGGGCCGCAACACCGCCTGGCGGATGGGAGTGCCGCTCGACGAGATGGTCGTCTGGGACCCCGATCTGCCGAACGGCGGGGTGGATCCGGACGCGCTGCGCAACGCTCGCATGATCCTGTGGAAAGGGCACTGCTCCGTGCACACCCGGTTCACCGTGCCGCAGGTGGAGCATGTCCGGCGCACCCATCCCGGCGCGCGGGTCATCGTGCACCCGGAGTGCACCTGGGAGGTGGTGCAGGCGGCCGACGACAGCGGATCGACGGAGTACATCATCGACAAGGTCACCGGCAGCCCACCCGGGTCCACCTGGGCGATAGGCACCGAGATCCATCTCGTCAGCCGGCTGGCGGGCGAGCTGGCTCCCGAGCGCACGATCCTGACCCTGGACCCGATCGGGTGCCTCTGCTCGACGATGTTCCGGGTGTCGCCCAACCACCTGCTGTGGGTGCTCGACGCATTGCGCGACGGCGTGGTCCACAACCGGATCAGCGTGCCGGATCGCGAAAAGGAATGGACGCGGGTGGCGCTCGACCGCATGCTGCAGATTCACTAGCCCGACCGAGTCGCCGAACGCGACCACAAGGTCGCGCTACGGCTTCCGATCGCCGCTCGATCGAGCCCGACCAGGAGTCCGGCTCGTTCTGCGGCGCAGTCTTCCGGCTGTCTTCCGGCTGTCTGCTAAACTCGTTTTCTGCACTGCGATGCCCGGCCTTCGGCGAGACCGGGCGTTCCGATCCCCACAGGAGAGACTCAGACCGATGGCTCACGAACTGCCCGCGCTGCCCTACGACTACGACGCCCTGGAGCCGCACATCGACGCGGAGACGATGCGCATTCACCATACGAAGCACCACCAGACCTACGTCACGAAGCTCAACGGGGCGCTCGACGGGCATCCGGAGCTGGCCGCGAAGGGCGTCGACGAGCTGATCGCGGACCTGGGCGCCGTGCCGGAGGCGATCCGGACGGCGGTGCGCAACAACGGCGGCGGGCACTCGAACCACACGCTGTTCTGGCAGGTGATGTGCCCGAACGGGGGCGGCGCGCCGACCGGCGCCGTGGCCGGCGCGATCGACGCGGCGTTCGGTTCGTTCGACGCGTTCAAGGAGCGGTTCGCCGCGGCCGGGGCCGGCCGGTTCGGCAGCGGGTGGGTCTGGCTGATCAACGCGGGGGGCGCGCTGAGCATCGAGAGCTCGCCCAACCAGGACAGTCCCGTCATGGACGGCAAGACCGCCATCCTCGGCCTCGACGTCTGGGAGCACGCCTACTATCTGAAGTACCAGAACCGCCGTCCCGACTACATCTCGGCCTGGTTCGGCACGATCAACTGGGACGAGGTGAACCGGAGGCTCGGGTAGCCGGCGTCGCCTGCGCCGGCGCCGCCCGTCCGCGGCGCGGACTCCCGGCGCGCGACGCCCCGCAGCAATAGGAACGGGAGGAGATCTTCGCTTCATGGCCTCGGTGCTCTTCCTGTTTCTCGCCCACCTCGCCGTCGGCATCGCCGCGTCGCTGCTGCTGGTGGGGCAGGCGGCGGGCGTCAAGTTCTTCCGCTTCAACGCGGGTCTGGCCGCCATCCTCCTGCTGATCGCGCTGGCGTTCCGGCCGGACCCGCCGGCCGACGCGCCGGCGGCCGCCTTCGGATTCGGCTGCCTCCTCGTGGCGACGGGCGCGCTGCTCGTCTACTGGGCCACCATCGGCCGCGCTCTCGCCGCCCTGCGTCCGCTCCTGCTCTGGACCACCGCTCTGGGGGGCGGGGCCGCGCTCGTCGCGCAGGCCGCCGGCTGGTCGGTGGTCGAAGCCGGGCCGTCCCCGTGGTTGACGGCCGCGAGCTTTCTCTCGTCGGCGGCCCTGCTCGGCGGAAGCTGCACGGCGATGATCCTGGGTCACTGGTACCTCGTCCTGCCGTCGATGGACGTCTCCCTGCTGCAACGGATCGTGAAGTTCCACATCGGATCGACGGTCGTGCGCATCGCGGTCGTCGGCGCGGTCATCGCGGCGGCGATGGCTACCTGGCAGGCGCCGTCGGGGGCAGGCTTCGACCGCTACGCGCTGTCGATCGAGGGGGTCTTTCTCTGGCAGCGGGTGCTGTTCGGGCTGCTCGGGCCCGCCGTGCTCTCGTACCTGACGTGGGAGACGGCCAAGATCCGCTCCACGCAGTCGGCGACAGGCATCCTCTACGTCGACTTCTTCACCGTGATCGTCGGCGAGGTGCTCGCGAAGTACC
>WTGR01000794.1 GCA_011523485.1 Acidobacteriota bacterium | reverse complement strand
ACACCTGGCGCGAGCTTGCCCGGGCAATACACAGGGCAGGACTCGAGCGAACGCCCCGCTGCGCCGACATCAACACACTGGCGCCATGAGCACGAGGAAACAAGCCGAGGAGCTGACGCTGTACGGACCGGTGCGGGAGCTGTTCGCGAAGACCCGCGCCGCTCTCGACGAGCACGTCGGACGATACGCCGCCGACGGCGAAGGGTGGAAGCTCGGCGGTGGAACAGTGCTCAGCGCCCGCTGGAAGCACCGTGAGAGCGACGACCTCGACGTGGTGTACCACCCCGACACCGAGACGGCGCACTTCGAGAACCGACTGCAACCGGCAATGGAGGAGGCGGGCGGAAAGGCCGGCCCGTGGGGAGAGCTGAGCCGAGTCGAGTTCGGGTCCCAACACGTGGACCTGATGAAGACAACGCCGACGCCGAAGACGGGCCACGCAAGAGCGACGGTCGATGGCCACGCGACAGCCGTGCTGAGTACCGTGCAAATCGTGAGCGGAAAGCTCCGCAACCGGGGGCTCGACCCGCCGGTGCGGGACGTGTACGACGTCGCGGTGTGCGGGATCGAAGACCCGGAAAGCCTCGAGATGGCAATCAACGGGCTCTATCCGGCGAAGCTCGACAGCATGATCCTGGTCTGGCAGATGAACAAGGACGCACACGCGCAACGGGCCGCGAAACAGATCAAGGGCTCACCGGAACGCCTCGAGCGAGTGCTCGCGCGACCAGCCCAATACGCAATCCGGGCAGCGGAAAACGCGACCTACACCAAGGTGGTGATTGCCGCCGGACGAGGAAGAGTGAGGGTGGAGACCCGCTGCGCGACAGCTACGCGGCGGCACGAGTACGCGACCGGCGAAGTGCTGGCGCGAGGGTTCGAGAGCACCGGTATGAACCAGTTCCTGCAGGCGAACCGCCGGAACCCGCGCCGGATCCGCGAACGAGCCGAAGAAGCAGCCGGAAACGCAGAAAGAACGACGGTCGTCGAAATCACGCCAGAACAGCCGCCACGCCGGCAAGAGGAACTCGAGCCGCTTCGAGAACGAACCGGCGAAGAACGCTGAACGAGCGCTTTTCAGCCACGCGCCGGCGGGCGTCTTACCCGCAGAAACCGCCCAGAGGCGTCCACAAGCCGCCTGACAGGCACGGACGGTAGAGGGCGTCCGCCACCAGCACCGACCTCCCCGGCGGGCAGGGTCCGGGGAACGACGTCGACGACGTCGCCGACGACCTGGCGCGCGACCACGACGCTCGCCGGCAGGAACGCAGCCGGTCCGAAGAAGGCGTCCGCACGGAAACACCGCCCAGAGGCGTCCACAGGCCGCCAGAGGGGCGAGCACGCAATGAGGCGTCGGCCGGCCGCACCCCGAAGCCGGGAGCGTGCACCTGGAGCCGTACACGGCGTCAAGAGGCAGGTTCGACAGGAAGGCGTCGACGTCGAGGCGTTCAGACGACGCGGCCGGAAGAAGGGGACCGGTCGCGACCGCGATCGCTGGCCGCGGCCGAAGCCCCGGCGGCAACGGGAGCGACGGCCGGCGGCGGCGCCTCGCCCCCGACGGCGCCCGCGCCGAGCGCACGAGTCGCCCAGGAAGCTCCGCGTCGGGACTGAACTCGGACACGACCGCGCCAGGCGCGACGTCGACGCCCGCGGGCAGCTTCACGCCATCGCCGACCTGCGACCCGGCGCCCATGTGCGCGCGGTCGGCGATCGACGAGCGCGGACCCAGGCGGCAGTCGCGGCCGACCTGCGCGAGCTGGCCCACCGACGACTCGGTGCCGAGCTTCGATCCGGAGCCGACCGAGGCGCCGCGCTCGACCACCGCCGAGGAGGCCAGGTGCACGTGGTCGCCGACGCGCGCGATCGCGCGCACGTTGGACCCCGCGCCCAGTCTGCACGTGGCTGCCGACGTGCGCACCGGGGCCGACCTGGGCCGCGAGCATCAAGACCCGGTCGCCGAGCGTCGCCCCCGACCCGACGCTCGAGTCGGCGAGACGGCACCGTTCCCCGGCGGCCGCCGCCGGCGAATCCGGCGTGGTCCCGCCGACGCTGACGCCGCGCAGGGTGCACCCGGCACCGACCCGCGCGTCGTGCGCGACGACCACGTTCTCGAGATCGCACTCGGGACCGACCACCGCGCCCGCGCGTATGTCGCAGGCGCCGCGGGTGACCACATCCTTGCCGACGGTCGCGTAGGGACCGACCACGGTGTCGCGCGACAGGCGCGCCGACACGTGGACCTGCGCGGTCGGATGCACGCGGTAGTCCGGCTTGCCGGCGATCGCCGCGGGCACGTCCGAGGAGACGCCGCCGTCGGTGAGGTAGCGCTGCCAGCGCTCCCAGCGCGAGGTGCGCAGCGGCGCCGGCGGACCGTCGACGCGCCCGGGAGCCCCGGGCGGCTGCACGCTGCACGAGGTGGCGTGGCCGGGACCGAGCGAACGCCCGGCATGCACCGCGTAGCGCGGGCGCACGACGGCGCCGGCGGCCACCGACGCGTCGGGACCGACGATGCCGCCCGACCCGACGACGGTGCGCTGCGCGCCGGCGGGCAGATAAGCGCCCTCGCCTACGAGAGCGCCGGAACCGACGACCACGCCGGGACCGACGTGCGCACCGGGGCCGACGACCGCGCCGGGGCAGGCCACCGAGCCCGGCGCGAGGAACGCGGTGTCGGCCACGCGCGCCCCCGGCATGACCAGGGCACCGGGAAACGGATCCGCGGCCGAAGCGCCGGCGGCGCCACGCACCTGCCCGGGCGGCAGGATGCGCGGGACCGGGTCGGAACCGCCTGGATCGCGAACGACCTGGCGGGCGACGACCACCGAGCCGGCAGGGACACCGGCGCCGAGCACGACGCCGGTGTCCTCGACGACCGCGTAGTCGCCCACCCGGGCCGAGCGCACGTGCGCGTCGGCGCCCACCCAGACGCCGTCGCCGATCACCGTGTCGGGACCGAGGACCGCGCCGTCGTCGATGCACGAGCCCGCACCGACGCGGGTGCCCGACAGCAGCACTGCGCCGCCGCCCACGTAGGCGTCGGGCCCGACGACGGCGTCACGCGCCACATGCGCCTGCGGATCGACGTAGGCGGTCGGATCGACCCGCGGTCCCATGCGATTGCCGGAAGCCAGCTCGGGAACGTCGTTCCGCCACACGTTGTGCCCGCACTCGCCGTCGGCCGCGCTGCGTAGCGCGCGCCATGTAGACGCCGGTGACCGCACGGGCCGGACACAGCTCGCGGATGACGCCGGAGCCTGCGGCGAGCGCCTCGGCGGTGTCGCGTTCGACGCCGAGCGCGACCTCAAGGAAGCGCCGGTCGCCGGCCTGGCCGCCCGCCGCGGCCTCGCGCCCGGCGGCCACCGCGGCCGACACGTCGACGCCGTCGCGCTCGCACACCGCGACCACGGCGGCGGCGAGCCCGCCGGCCGCGCCCCTATCGCCGGGACCGTAGTACGAACCGTCGGAGAAGTCGAACGCGTCGAGCGGTAGCGACGGCGGATCGTAGAAGCAGCCCCGCTCGGGATCGAAGGCCGGGTTCGTGGGATCGAGCACGCCGTGATCGACCGCCTCGGGCGACATGCGCCGGAACAGCGGAGCCGACGGCTCCTCGATGGTCAGGCCGCGCGGCGGCAGACGCTCCACGAAGGCGGCGACCCGCTCGATGAGCTCGGGCTGCAGGTTGGGCGGAAGGGGACGTTCACTCACTCGGCTGCACCTCGACAGCGAGTATAGGAACGAACCAAGCGCACCCGCCGGGTGCCGGCACGCCGGGGACGAACACGAGGCGGAACGCCCGGAGAGGCGTCCGCCCGAAGACCGCACCCGAACGCGTCGGCCGGAACGCCGCAACCGCGTGGAACGCCGCGCCAGGGTCCCCGCCACCACGGCAGCGCGCCACTACACTTCGGCGTCCGCGAGAACGCCATGCCCACAGTCGTCAACCGGAAGACCAACACGCTCGAAGTCGTCGGCAGCACCGAGTGGTCCTGGCCCGACCACCCCACCGGGATGAGCGACGCCGAGGCGCGCATGCGCATGCCGCGCGCGAAGGCCGAAACCGGCCCGCGAAGCGAGCAGGCGCGCATCGACGAACGCTCGCTCGCGGCCAAGTACGGCGAGCTGCTCGAGGCGGGGCACGCACGCGTGCAGCAGACGACGCACGGCGGCGACAACCTGCCGCGCAACGTCGACGGCCACCTGCTGTCGGTCAGGCAGGAGCTCGCCGCCGACCTGGTCGAGCACAAGGCCGGGTGGCCGCCCGAGGTGTACGACACCGAACGGTAGGTGGTGAAGTACCCGGGGGCGACGCCGCCGGCCGACTGGGGCGCTCCCAACCGCAACCACATGAGCGCCTGGCTGCCCCGGGACGACAGCCGCGACAACGCCGGATCCGCCGTCGTCGCAAGCCGCGCGCTCGAGGGCGCCACCAGCAGCATGGCCGCCGGCGACATCGCTTGGTGCAAGAACCTCAGACTCGACGACGGCGGCGCCATCTGGCGCGAGGCGGTCGCCCGCGGCCGCGCCGTCGAGGGCAACCCGGACGACCTGCGCAAGTGCGCCGGTCGCATAGGCACCAGCCTCGAGATCTCCCCCGAGGAGAACCGCACGGCGTTCGAGACCGAGCAGTACGGCCCGGTGATCGACCTGTACGTCCCGCAGCCGCAGGGGACCGATGCGGAGCAGGCGCGCGAGGAGCTCTACGCCGCCGCCCGCGGCACCCTGTGCACCGAGTACGGCCCGCCGCTGAGCGACGACGAGAAGGCGCTCGACGCGCTGGCCGCCAGCATCGTCGCCAGCCGCGGCACCAACAGCGCCGGGCTCGGCTGGTCGCCGCCCGAGCCCGAGCTGCTGCGCGAAGCCGGACGCGAGCTGCAGCACAAGCCCGAGCGGCTCGAAGAGGTCGTCGACCGCGTCGTCACGATCGAGCACGAGCTCTACCCGCCGTGGCCGCAGCGCGAACGCGTCCATGAACGCACCCCCGACCTGCGGCCGGTGACCGCCGACCCGCAGCCGCTCGACCGCGAGCACCACCGGCACCACCACGAGGTCGAAGCCTGGCGCGAGCGGCAGGCCCGCTCGAGCGCGGAACGCACCCCGCTGAAGCTCGGCGACGAGCCGCCGCCGCCGGAACGCGCACCGGCGCCGAACCTCGACGCCCCGCGCGAACGCACGCCCGAGCACGCCGGCATGGCACGCTGAAACCGCACGCCGAACCGCCGCGAGGCGACGACCGGCAACACGAACCCGACGCGTCCGCCTGGACACGACACAGACGTCGGCCGCAAGCGTGCGGCAGGGCCGTCCTCCGGAAGAGCCACGAGGCCGCAATCCAACCGCGCGGCGTGCGCCGACGGACACGACGAGCGGAAGCACGCCCGACGGCCCGCGTCGACCGGACGACCCGCATCCTGCCGCACGCGGGGGCTCCACCGACGGCGTCAACAGGTGTTCGGGATGCGGCTCCAGCGCCCGCGAACGGATCACGAACACTCACGTCGGCCGAGGCGGCAACGGCAGGAACCGGAAAACCGGCAGCGGCCGCGAAGCCGGCCACGCCCGCACGAAACCGGCTCCCGCTCCTTGAACAGAGGCAAGCCGCCCGCGCGCGACAGCCGCAGGCGACAAACGGTCGCGCCGAGAACGGCGCCAACCGAGGAGGAGCCCGGAAAACGGTCGGTGAACACTACGCTTCGCATCACGAGGACGATGCGAGCAAGCGAGGGACATGACCGACCCGCCCTGCCGAACGACCAGACGCCGCGAGTACCGACGCGCAGGACGCTGAAGCTCGACGACATCGTCATCGACGCGGGGACGCAAGCGCGAGCGGAAGTCGACCAGGAAACCGTCGACCGCTACGCCGACGAGGTCAACGACGGCAACGAGTACGACGCGGTCAGCGTGTTCCACGACGGCGAGGCGAACTACCTCGCCGACGGCTTCCACCGCTACGCGGCATTCCGAAAACTCGATCGCGAGGAGATCGACGCCGACGTTTACAGCGGAACGCGCGAGGAGGCGCTGTGGTTCGCGCTCGGCGCCAACTCGAGGCACGGCAGGCGGATGACGCCAGCCGACAAGCGGCACGCGATCGAAGTCGCGCTCGCGACGTGGCCGGACCTGAGCCAGGTGCGGCTGGCAAAACAGATCGGCTGCTCGCACCAGTACGTCGGGAAAATACGCGGTCAGGTTGCAACTAGGCGCAACCTGCCGAAGCGGGTGGTCGGCGCCGACGGGAAGTCGTACCCGGCCAAGCAGACGAGGTCGGTGGAAACAACGCGCGAGGTCGGCGACGAGCGAAGAACCGAACGGTTGGACACGGCCGACGGCGCGGACCGTCTCACGGTGGAGGCCGAGCTGGGCCGCGATAGTCCCGATCTTCCAGTGCTCGGCGTAGTACAGGCGCCGGATCTCGGCGCGCTGCG
>WTGR01000273.1 GCA_011523485.1 Acidobacteriota bacterium | reverse complement strand
TCCTCGAGGGCGCCCACGCCGAGGATGATGTCGAGGGGCACCGTCTGGCCGACGGATAGCGCGTAGCCGGTCGTCTGGAACGTGGTGAAGCCCGGCAGCGCCGCCGTGACCGAGAAGACCCCCGGCAGCAATTGCGCCGCGAAGTAGCTTCCGTCACCGCTGGTGATGACTTCGCGGAAGGTGCCGTCCGCCTCGTTCTGGATGAAGACGGTCACCCCCGGGAGTGCGCCTCCCGTCTCGTCGGTGACCCTCCCCCGGAGCTCCGTGGTGCCCTGTTGTGCCAGGGCCGGTGCCGCCGTTGCGCCGATGAGCGCGCCGACGATCAGGAAAGTCGTAAGCCTTCGCACGATTCCACCCTCCTTCTGAGACCGAAACGACCGACCAAGCGGTACTCGTGGGATTGCCGCAGACGGCCATGCCGCCGACTACGTGTGCTTCCTGGATCCACTCGTGTCGTCGCCCCTCCTTGATGGCGCACAAACCGCGAAATCGCACCCTAGCGCAGACGCGCCCGAGTTGCAAGTCCCTTTATGGGGGGCAACGCGCGCCCGGTGCCCTCCTCTGTGCATACTCCGGGCCATCTCGCAAGCGACTTGCCGCGAGTCCCGCAGCGCCCGCAATCGTTGGCCGTACCGTGCAGGCCGCCGCGCGGTCGCAGCGTGAGAATCCCGTTTCATGGATCCAAGATCCCGGAATCCGATCTGGACGCCCGCCAGCCAGAAGGACTTTCGTCCGAACACACGGGTGGCGTGACCGCAGAGTAGGCGGCCCATGGCTGTCGCAGGCGAGTTCCGGACCGGATGGGCGGTGCCCGGGCGCGCGCGAGCGGAGCGGCGTTTGCCGGCGCTGGTATTGTTGCCCGGCGCCACGCCGGCCCAGGCGCCGAGATGACGCGACTCGCGGAAAGCGCTCAGGTCCGGCGTCGTTTGGTATCGGTCTTCTTGCCGCGGATCTGTTTGACGTGCTGGGCGTTGAGCAGGTCGGGATGGATGCCCGCGTCTTCCAGCGCCTCGAACGGCGCCCTCCAGTAGACGCCGGTGCCTTCCATGGTCGCGGCCGTGACGCCGTGCCCGCGTAGCTTCCTGGATCCAGGATTCAGGATCATCGCCGGCCCGGCAGGGCGCCGCCCCCCGGCCGCCGCCGAGCCGATGTCGAGGGACGCCCGGGCCGGATCCCGGCGGCGCGCCGAGGTCTGCAGGGCGATCAGCGGGGCTCCACGGGTGCACCCCGCGGGCCGTCCTCCAGCGGCGAGCGTCCGGACCGCGCCAGCCGTCGTTCGCCGCGCCAGACGCGGACGATGCGGACCAGGTCCGGATCCCGGCGGTACACGATCCGGAACGGCGCATGAATCAGCTCCCGGAGAAAGGGCTGTTCGAACTCCGGGACGATGCGGCCCAGGTCGGGATGGTCCGACAGAGCTTCGATGCGCTCGACAATCTCGGCGACGACGCGGTCTCCGGCCTCCGACGCTCCCCGGTCGGCATGCCATGCCCGGATATCCTCCAGGTCTGCCAGCGCTGACGCAGACAAGCGAATCCCGACCGCCATCGCCTACCCGAGGCCCAATCGCGACTTGACCTCGCGCAGGGAGAGCTCGCGCCCCTCCTCCAGATCCGACAAACCTCCAACCACGGCGCGCATGAAGGCTCGTGCCTCCTCGGCCGCCTCGAACTCCGCGACCGACTGCACCACCGCAACGCCGCGGCCCCGGCTGGTCAGGAGCACCGGGCGGCGCGAATCGGCCACCTGCCTGACCACACGGCCCGGGTTGGTCTTCAGATCCGTCAACGGCACGACGTCTTCGGAGAACTTGACGGCCATCTTCTCAGCCTCATGAACAGGTCCTTTTACAGCACCTATTATAGACGCGAACGGCCGTCCGCCGCCCCTGCCTCCGCTCTTGGGCCGTGCCGGGATTGCGGCCGGAGAAAGGGTGATACCCTTGGGTCATGGCTCCCTCGCCCCCCGCAACCACGGGATCCGATTCCGGGACGGAACCGGATTTCGAAGGGGACGCCATGTCTGATCAATCGACCGTGGAACGGCCGGCTGCGGCGCGCCGCAGCGCCGACATGTCCATGAACCATCTCACGTTTCTGCTCGGGGTCGGCGCGATCGTCGCGACCGTCGTCGGCGGATCGTGCTCCACGAACGCGCGGATCGGAGAGTTGCACGCGGCGATTCGCGACGTACGCGCGGAGATTCACGACGTACGCGCGGAGATTCGAGACGTGCGTGCGGTGGTTGACGCGGAAACCGGCAACTTGCGCACTCGGGTCGAGGCGCACGAAGACTCCACCGCTGCATCCTTCGCGACCGTTCACCGGCAACTCGCAGCCGTAGCGGTGTGCATGCTGGAGATTCGCAGCCTTGTCGGCGGCAGCAACCCGGACCGGGGCGGTGCTTCCACGGCCTGCGACAGCGCGATCCGCGCGATTCTCGCGCCTTCTGCATCGACCGGCCGGTGAGATCGGCGCGGCATCCTGCGATCACAGCCTCTGCGCACGGGACCATCGATGAAGTACGCCCTGACGCTCGCGGTCGCCGGCCTGCTCGGCTCGACCGGCTTTGCCCAGGATCGGCCCGGCGAGCCGACCGGGCCGGAGGCCGCGGCACGCACCCCACCACTCGCACTGACCCCGACCGAATACAACAACACCATCGCGGACCTGCTCGGCTTTCCGCGGGACGGCGAGCGCTGGCCGCCGCGGCCGGCCCTGACGGACTCGCTGAGCCCGCGGCGGGCGGCCGGCAAGGGGGTCTTCCTGCCCCCGCCCCCGCCGCCGGTATGGCCCTGGCGGTTCCCCGCCGAGCCGGGCGCCGGCGGTTTCGAGGGGATTGCCCAAGGACAGAATCCGTCGTCCTACCAGGTCGAGGAACTGCACCTCGCGGCGATGCACTTCGCCTCGTTCACGCTTCTGTCGCCGACCTTCCTGGCCTGCGACGACCGGGCCGCGTCGTCGCCCGCCGAGCGGGAGGACTGCGCGTGGACCAGCATCGAACGGTTCGCCGGGCGCGCCTGGCGCCGGCCCCTGCGCAGCGGGGAACGCGAGCGGATCGAGGCATTCTGGCGGATCAATCTCGCGGCCCACCCGTTCGATGAGGCGGTCGCGCTCACGGTCGCCGGCATTCTGCAGTCGCCGGCGTTCCACTTCCGGCTCGAGCGGGGCGACACCGCCGGGAGCGGACCCACGGATTGGGAGCTGGCGACCCGGCTCTCCTACTTCCTCTGGGATTCGATGCCGGACGACGAGCTGTTCGCGGCCGCTGCGGCCGGCGAGCTCTCGTCGCGCGAGCAGGTCGAACGGCAGGCGCGCCGGATGCTGGAGGATTCGAAGGCCCGGCCCGCCGTCGTCCATTTCCACAACCAGTGGCTGGGGACGGACGACGTGTTGCGCATCGCGCCCGCGCGCCGCGCCTTCGGGCCGCGCTTCGGCATCGAGCCGGAGTTGGAGACGGCGCGCGACGACGACGTCGAGTGGCCGACCGTCCTGGGACCGGTGCGGCACTCGCTGAAACTGGAGACCGAGCTCTTCGTCGAGCAGACCATCTTCGACGGCGACGGCACGTTCACCGCCCTGCTGACCGACCACCGCGGCTACCTGTCGGACGCCACGGCGCCGATTCACGGAGCGGGCGTCACGCGACTCACCGACCGGCCGGAGGTGGTCCGGCAGATCGAGTTCGTGGCGGCGTCGATCGGCCGCAAGGAGCCGCTCACGCTCTACCCGGCGGAGTTCCCCGCGGACCAACGGGCCGGGGTCTTGACGCACCCTTCGGTCCTCGCCGTCGGCGCCTACGCCGTGCAGCCCGGGCCGATCCCGCGCGGCGTGCACGTGCTGGAGCGCATCGCCTGCATGGAGCTGGGAACGCCGGTTCAGGGCGCCGAGACCGCGCCGGCAGATCGAGTTCGTGGCGGCGTCGATCGGCCGCAAGGAGCCGCTCACGCTCTACCCGGCGGAGTTCCCCGCGGACCAACGGGCCGGGGTCTTGACGCACCCTTCGGTCCTCGCCGTCGGCGCCTACGCCGTGCAGCCCGGGCCGATCCCGCGCGGCGTGCACGTGCTGGAGCGCATCGCCTGCATGGAGCTGGGAACGCCGGTTCAGGGCGCCGAGACCGCGCTGCCGCCCGACTCGCTGGCGGTCGAGAGCACCAACCGCGAGCGGACCGCGGCCGCCACGGCTCGTCCGACCTGCGTTTCCTGCCATCGGCGAATCAACCCGCCGGGTTTCGCGTTCGAGCACTACGACGCGCTCGGCGCCTGGCGCTCGCACGACAATGGTCAGCCGGTGGACGCGAGCGGCTCCCTGACGCTCCCCGGCGGCGAGACGTTCACCTTCGCCGACGCCATCGACTTCGTCCAGCAGCTCGCGGCCAGCGACCGCGTACGCGATTGCTACGCGTTGCACTGGACGCGCTATGCGCTGGGCGACCGGATCGACGCCGCCACCCGGGAGCTGCGGTCGATTCGGCACGGCTTCCGGGAACACGACTCGATCGAGGAGTTGCTGGTCTCGATCACGGGCAGCGACCTGTTTCGCAGGGGTTCGACGACGCAAGTCCGAGGAGCGGCCAGATGATCTCGCGGCGGCATCTTCTTCGAGCGGGCGGCCTCGCGGCACTCGGAGCCGCGTGGCCGGGCGGCGTGCTGCGGGCCGCGGCCGGAACCGCCGCGCCGCCCCGGCGGCTCGTCCTGATCAGTCACTGCCACGGGTGGCCGTACGCCGACTGGCGCATGCGGCCGGCGGGGATGCCCGAGACGCGGCCCTGGTCGCTCGATCTGACGCCGCTGACCGAGCGCGATCTCAGCGCGCCGCTGGCCCCCCTCCACCCGCACCGACGCCGCCTGCTCGTCCTCGACGGCCTGTCGCTGGCGACGGCCGAGCTCGATGCCGGCGGCAACCGCCACGACCGGGGCTGGATCCACGCCTGGACCGGCAACAACGCCGATTTCTCCGAGCGGGACACGCGATCGAGGTCCGCGTCGCTGGACCAGCTCGTGGCCGCGCACGTCGCACGGCCCGACCGGCTGCCGTCGCTGGAGCTGTCGGTGGACGCGGCGCTCGAGGCCGGCCGGCCCATCGCCTACAACCTCGGCGGCGTGCGGCTGCCCGCCGAGAACACGCCGTTGCGCGCCTGGGAGCGGGTATTCGGACCGGCGTCCTCCGGCGACGCGGTGGGCGCGCGCCGGCGCAACACGCTCGACTTCGCGTACCGCGAGTACCGCGCCTTCGCTGCCCGCTTCGGCGCCGCCGAGCGGGCGCGGATCGAGTCCCATTTCGGGCTCGTCGACCGGCTCGGCCGCCGGCTGGAAGGTCTGGCGACCCTGGCCTGCGATGCCCCGCCGCGGCCGGCCGCCGCGTTCGAGCAGTACGACCGGCGCTTCGACGCCTTCACGGACATCATCGCCGCGGCATTCGGTTGCGACATCACCCGGGTGGTCTCCCTCTCGCTCGGGGAGATGCCGACGGCGGAGTTCGGCGCGGATCACATCAGCGACAAGGTGCACAAGGGCATCGCGCACTACATCTACGAAGACCCGGCCATGCACGCCGCGAT
The DNA here is from genome assembly GCA_011523485.1 of Acidobacteriota bacterium. Next base: position 880 of record WTGR01000273.1, on the reverse strand, counting down.
GAGCGACTACGTGCGGCACCACGCCCGGCAGGTCGCGCGGCTCGTCGACACCCTGGAAGCGGTCCCGGAGGCCGGCGGCGGCTCGGTGATGGACAATACGCTCGTCGTCTGGGGCTCCGAGCTCGGCGACGGCTGGCACGGCTACAGCCGCTACAACCCGGTGCTGATCGGCGGCTCGTGGGCGTTCCGCACGGGGCGCTACCTGTACTGGCCGGACCGGGTTCCCGTCGAGATGCGCGTCCCGTCCCGGATCCTGGCCGGCGGCAGAACACGGTTCGCCGGGGTGCCGCACCAGCGGCTGCTGGTGAGCGTGGCTCGCGCGATGGGGCTCTGCGTGGGTCACGTCGGCCTGCGGCAGGTGCGCGGGCAGCGCGGCGACTTCGTCGACGTGTCGGGCCCGCTCGACAGGCTGACGGCATAGACCTTCCAGCAGCGTCGCGCTGCGCCACCGCTCGAAGAACCGTCCTCCGGGGGAGCAGCAACCACGGCTGGTCGACGGCTGTGGTCCATTCCGTGTATTCTTGACCATGTTAGTCACAGGAGGGCTCCCCGATGGCCGAATCCCCGTCTGCGCGGTATGCCAAGCCGACTAGGCAGCGCTGGAAGCTCGGAGAGGCCAAGGCCCGGTTCAGCGAGGTCGTCCGCCTCGCCGCCTCGGGCCAGCCGCAACGGGTCACGGTGCGCGGAGGGTCCGCGGTAGTCGTCGTGGCGGCCGATGAATTCGACAGTCTCCGGGCCAGACACGCCGCACCGAGCCTGCATGATCTTCTGTCCGGATCCCCGCTGAACCGACTGGAGTTCGGGAGTGGAAGCATCCGGAGCCCGGTTCGCGAGGTCGACCTTTGAACGGCTGGCTGCTCGACACGAACGTGGTGTCCGA
>WTGR01000907.1 GCA_011523485.1 Acidobacteriota bacterium | reverse complement strand
GTCGGCGCCCTTGCATCCCGAGTTGACGCGGCCGCTGCTCGACGCATGGTCCATGACCTCGCTGAAGCGGCACGAGGGACGTCCCGAGGTTGCACCGTGGTTGCGAGGTTGGGAGGATGACGAAGACCCGCAGACCACCGTGGTCTGGCGTCGGCACCTGCCGCACGTTCAGCACGGCGCCGAAATCACGACGCCTCCGGCGATGGTCGCCGCGTTCTTTCGCACTGCGTCGATACACGCAACGGAGCGGTTGGAGGCCGCGTCAGGCCGCGTGTTCGAGTGGCTGCTCAAGCGGATCGTGCAAGTCGCCAAGCGCGATGCGGACGATGACCTGGCCGTTAAGGGCGAGGAGATCGTGGTGGTCCTGATCGACCGGGCCGGAGACCACATCGCGGGCTGGACCATGAGAGAGCTTCAACGGCTTGCCGCATCCGCGAAGAGTCTGAGCAAGGACGAACAGCGACAACGCGACCGACGGAAGAAGGAGTGGAGGGATCGTCACCTGCCCGGAGCGACGCTCGTCGTCGATGCGAGAATCGGCGGCCTGCGTGACGGAATGCTGAACGACAAAGCCGAAATCGCGGCGGCTACCGCGGATGCCGACGACAGCTGGAGAAGCCTGCCAGACCCATCCGCGGAGAGTTCACGGCCTCTCATCGGATTCCGAGTGGAAGAGGTCACCGGCAACGAAGACGAGGAGGGGCTGAAGTTCCCTGACGACTTGGACGACTGGCGGCACGTCCGCACTTTCGAGACCCGCTTCGACGCGAGCGGTAATGCGCGCCGAGGGTTGGCGGTCTTCAAGTGGCACGACGACGTAGCCGGTGAGAGTTCCCGGTCGATAATGTCCGCGCCGCAGTCCCTGCCCGGCCACGTCCGGCAGGTCGTCGAGCAGGTCAGCGAGTTGACCAGGCGCCTTGGTCTGCCGGATCACGAGGCCCAAGCGTTGACCACAGCCGCCCGCCTGCACGATGACGGCAAGGCCGCTGAGCGCTGGCAGAACGCCATGAACGCGCCGCGAGAGAACCGTCCCTACGCCAAGACGCGGGGCGGCGGAAACTGGCGTCTGCTGGAAGGCTATCGCCACGAGTTCGGTTCGCTGCTGAAGGCGGAGCGGGCGAACCTTCCCATCGGCACGCGCGACCTGATTCTGCACCTGATCGCCGCGCATCACGGCAATGCGCGCCCGATCGTCGGTTCTTCGGGTTGCGACGACGGCCCGCCTTCCCAGCTTGAATCCAAGGCCGGGGACGCTGCGTTGCGCTTCGCCGACCTCCAGAAGCGGTACGGTCCCTGGGGACTTGCGTGGCGGGAGGCGATTCTGCGGGCAGCCGATCAGAGCGCCTCCCGGGAATCGTCGCGGCGGAAACCGTCGAAGCAGGGAGGAGCAGACAAGGATGGCTGAATCCGCCGTCCCGGTCGATCTGCTGAACCCGGGGCACGTGTTCGCGTGCCTCGGCATCATGGAAGCGGCGGACCTCCTGCTGGGCGGCGCGGCCGGGGCGTTCGACTGGCGTGACGGCCGGGAGACCGAGTTTCGCGTAGCGGCGGAAGGTGCGGACCCGCCGGTGGAACGCGTCATGCGGTTCCTGGAGAAAGCCGAAGTCGTCACGCGCGTTCCGGCTCAGTCAGCGAATCTCGACGCATGGAAGAAAAGCTGGGGAACCGCGCCTGAGGTCGACCGACCGGGCACGCCTTTTCCGTTTCCCGATCCGGGTTCACCCGCCACACTGCCGGTCGTGCTTCGAGACGACGCCGGCAACGAAATCGCTTGCGATTACTGGGGTGACGCCACGAAGCGGGACAACGTGAAGTTCTGGGCGGGAGCGGCAGGCTACCCGGGCGCGGCCGTCCTGCGCGACGCACTCAAGCTGGCCTGTGGGAAGCTGCACCCTTCCGCAAACAATCCGTTTGCGTTATCCGCCGCCCAGACGAACAGCTTCCGCTTCGACTGGCGACGTGACTACATTCCCGTGCAGGACGGTTTCTCGCCCAATAGACATGACGACATCTCGATGGTCGGCTTCCCGGTCGTCGAAGTCCTTGCGGCGATCGGCATGACCAATGCTCGACCGCATCGGAAGACCAAACTCGAGTATCGATACGGCGTGCTGGGGCTGGAAGACGACCAGCTCCTGGATCCGATGTTTCACCGCGCTGCGCTGGGTGCGGATACATCCCCCGTGCCGGGTCGTCCCTTTCGTCGCTTCGTCATGCGCCTCGACTACCCGGGACGCGAGGGCGACGCCCGCAGCATTACTCAGATTTCGGAGGAGGATACCGACCAGTGACGGGAAAACGAACTGACGACCAACTCACGATGTTCGACTCGCTCGCCGATGACCGGGACGGACCTGTCGCGCTCCACCTTCGGCAACCGTTGGCTCCAGTCGAAGGCCCCGGTTCCGTCATCTTTCCACCCACCTACGCAGCAGAGAACCGGCAAGACAAGCCCGGGTACAACGTCGACGATCTCCCCGACGGCACGAAGATCGCCACGGTGGACAGCGTTGGCTCGCAGGCCAACCGCATGGAGCCGGTGTTCCTGCCGGCGAGAGCGAACGAACCGGAAAACCCGCGGGCGCGCCTCGTTCCGCAGATCGAAATCACCTACGGTAGAGGGAAGTCCGTGTCGATCCTGGAAGCCGGGCATCGCCTTGGCGACGCCGTGGTCCGTTCGACGCCACTGAAGAACGACGCCCATGCCGCCTTCATGGCATTCCTCAACGACGACGACGCGACGCCGCTGGCGAAGCTCGCGCCGACCTCGCTCGTCTTCGGCGTCTGGGATTCCCGGGACACGCAGGCGAAGCTGCCGCGCATCGTGCAATCAACGATTCGAGCCGAGGACGTGGTGGAGTTGCACCGCTCCGCCCAATACAATCCGGCGCTCGACTACGCGGAACTGGAGGTGTTCTCGGAAGCGGACAAGGAAAAGCAGCAGGGCGACCCCAAGAGTCCGCTCGCCAAACGCGGATTCGTCCACGTTCCCGCGGTGAGAACACACGGCGGCATCATGGCCCGAGGCCCGATTCGACGAGACGTTACCGTCAACCTGATCGCGTTGCGGCGCTTGGCCGGAACGAACGGTCAAGCCGTGCGGCGCTACATCCTCGGCCTGGCTCTCGTAGCCGCCACGACACCTCTCGATGGATTCCTGCGCGCAGGATGCCTGCTCACCCTCGACCCGGAGAGTCAGGGTGAGTGGCGCTCGGTGGCTCGTAGCGGCGAACGCGCGCCGATCGATCTGACTGCTGAGGCGGCCCTCGAATACGCCCGTCGTGCAGCGTCGGCCTTCGGAGTCGGGAACGACCGCCAAGTGACCTTCGACAAGAAGCTCGCCGTCCAGGATACGAAGGCGAAGACGAAGGAGCAGTGATGCCCGGGTCGCTGCTGATCGCCGTCCGCTTTCTCGATGGCCGCTACCACGGCCGGGAGGACCGGTTCGACGGCGTGGACGGTTGGCCGCCGTCGCCGGGCCGTCTGTTCCAGGCGCTTGTCGCCGGAGCGGCCCGCGGCGCCAAGCTGCAGCACGACGACGTGCGCGCTCTGAAGTGGCTGGAAGGCCTCGACCCGCCCCGCATTGCGGCACCACCGGCGCGGTGTGGGCGGGCGGTCAGATTGTTCGTTCCGAACAACGATCTCGACGCGGTCGGCGGCGAACCGGCACGCGTGAGCGAGATTCGAGTCCCGAAGTCGTGGCGACCCTGCTATTTCGATGCCGATGATCCCGTCCTCTACCTATGGGACTTCGAGTCGGGATCGACCGAAGCGACGCGCATCTGCGACGTCGCGACAAGGCTGTGCCAACTCGGAAAAGGCATCGACATGGCGTGGGCGAACGGTCAAGTGCTTGATCGCGACGCGGCAGAGGTCCTTCTTTCATCTCATCCAGGGGCCGTTCGGATACCTGCCGGCGCCGGTGAAACGGCGGCGCCCCATGCGGGCACGCTCGACAGCCTTGTCGACCGGCATCGGCGGAAGCGCGAACGTCTTCGAACCGTCAGCGCGGGCCGCGGCAAGTCCCGGCAATTGTTCCGGCAGCCGCCGAAGGCGTCCTTTCGGCACGTGGGATACGACACGCCGCCGCGGCGACTGCACTTCGAGTTGCGAGGACTGGACAGTGGCTTCGCACCCCGCCCCCTCGCCGCCGCCGCACCCCTGCTCACCGGATTGCGGGACGCCGCGGCGCGTCGCCTTCAGGAGGTACTGCCCGCGAAGGCCATGGTGTTCGAGAGGCTGGTTATCGGCCGTAGCGCCGGAGCCCGGGACGTGGCTCGACGAGTCCGGTTGGTGCCCATTCCCTCGATCGGAGCACAGCATACCGACCCGTCCATACGACGCATCATGGCCGAGATTCCCGCGGACTGTCCCGTTCGGGTCGATGACCTGAAATGGGCGTTCACGGGACTGCATCCATACGATCCGCAGACTGGAGAAGTCTGGCCGGGAAGCACGATGTCGACCGACGACGCCCGCATGGCGGATCGGTTCGCAGAACCGGCAGTCGTGTTCCGCAGCATGACGCCGGTCGCACTGTCCGACGCACAACGACGCCGCATCGGACCTGCGGGTGAGAAGACCTCGACAGAGCGCAACCAGGAGGAACGGCGGGCTGCCGCTGCTGTCGTACAGGCCCTTCGTCATGCAGGTATCCGAACCAAGCCGACGGACATACGCGTGCAGCGGGAACCCTTCCAGCGGAGAGGAGTTCGCGCCGAGCTCTTCGCGGCCGGTTCGCGTTTCTCCAAGCACGCGCTGTGGCATGTGGAGCTCCGCTTCGGCGAGCCGATCCGGGGTCCGGTCGTCATCGGCGACGGCAGATTCTGCGGCCTTGGCCTGATGGAGCCGATCGAGCACGACAACGCCGTGCTCGTCTTCGAACTGGACACGCGAACCCGGGTGGTTCCCGGAGACCGTCCGGTGCTCCTTCGTCACCTCCGTCGCGCCCTGATGGCCCTGGCGCGCGACGGCGACGGCCGAGTGAGTCGTTTGTTCTCCGGCCACGAATCGGACGGCCGGCGAGATAGTGCGGGCCATCACGCCCACGTCTTCCTGGCCACCGACAGCGCCCCCGAAGAGGATTCGATCACCCGACTGATCGTGGCTGCTCCGTGGGCCGTCGATCACCGAGCCGGACCGAGAGGCGGCGAGGGACGTCGATTCGCCGACGTGGCCCGAAGACTCGCCGAGTTGAACGCCGGGCGGCTCGGTCGATTCGAGAACCTGGTAGCAAAACCGGCAGGTGACGGCGATCCGCTGCTCGGCCCGGCCACGACCTGGGTCAGCAGGACGCCGTACCTCGCAACCCGCAACTTCAGGAAACGAGACGACCCCGCTTCAACCGTCGAGATGGACGTGCGTGCGGAGTGCCGTCGTCGCGGTCTGCCGGCGCCGCTCGAGGTCTGTGTTCCGGATGTGGAAGCAGGGCCGCGGGGCGGACGCCTGACCGCGAGACTGAAGATCCGTTTCGCCGTCGCCGTTCGCGGTCCGCTTCTGCTGGGCAGAGACAGTCACGCAGGCGGCGGCTTGTTTCACGCGAGATAGCGCCGCCTACACTCGTGCGTGCGGATCCCCGGTGCATCGCCGACCCGCGGCTGGTCGGCCGTCACAGCCGCCCGGTCGCGTACTTGTGCAGCACGCTCGCCATGAGGGTCTGATAGGGCAAGCCTTCCTCGAGCGCCCGTTTCTGAATGGCCTCGAGATCCTTGCTGGAGATTCGGATGTTGACCCGGCGATCCTTGCGGAACGTCGCCGCCGCCCGGCGTGCGTACTCGGTCTGCTGGCGTGCGAATCCCCGCGTGGACCGCCATTCTCCGCGTTCGACCGACGCCAGAAGCTCACGCTCGTCGGCATCGAGTGGCATCTCTCACTGCTCCTCGCCCAGGTACTTGCGCGTCATCTTCCGACTCGGAATGATCGTCTCACAACGTTGCTTTCCAGGCACACGCCACCAGGAGCCAACACATGAAGTCGTACGACGCCATCGTGATCGGAACCGGTCAGGCAGGCCCCAGCCTCTCCGCGGCCCTCGCTGGCGCCGGCATGCGGGTGGCGGTCGTGGAACGGCACCGCTTCGGCGGGACCTGCGTCAACGTCGGCTGCATCCCGACGAAGGCGCTCGTGGCGAGCGCTCACGCCGCCCACGTCGCGCGGCGCGCCGGCGAGTTCGGCGTCGTCATCGGCGGCGGCGTGTCGGTCGACATGGCGAAGGTCAAGGCGCGCAAGGACGCCATCGTGCGTCGTTCGAGCGAGGGCGTCGAAAAGTGGCTCCGGGCTCTCGACAACGTGACCGTGCATACGGGGCATGCGCGCTTCGAAAGTCCGCGATCAATACGAGTAGAGGATCGAATCCTCCAGGCCGACCGCATCTTCATCAACGTCGGGGCGCGCGCCCACGTCCCATCGTTCCCCGGACTCGACCGGGTCCCCTACCGGACCAACTCGGGCATGATGG
>WTGR01000076.1:3062-6486 GCA_011523485.1 Acidobacteriota bacterium | reverse complement strand
TCGCGCTGTTCGAGCTGCCCGACGACGAGTACACGACCTTCGTCTCGCGCGTGGCCGCGGTCGACGCCGCCGCCGCGGCGGACGCGGCGAGACGCCGCCTCGACCCCGACGCCCTCCGCGTGGTGGTGGTCGGACCCCCGGACGTCGGGCCGTCGCTGGCGTCGCTCGGCCTGGGGGAGCCGGTGCAGGCGACGGTGGACGAGTTTTTTCGATGACGGTTGAAACCGGAACGGGTTTTCGTTCGTTATATTCCTGAAGGCCCCCGAGCATGTCACTGGCCCGCTGGAGCATGAGCCTGGTCGGCATCGCCGGCCTGCTGGCCGCCGTACTGGCCGCGGCCACGATCTGGCTGCTGTTCACCGAGCCCGTGACGGTGGCGGATGCCGTGACCGAGGGGGACGTGACGCCGCTCGTCCGCGAGCTCGCCGGGTTGCTCTACGAAGCGGTCTGGAACCTGTTGCGCTACCTGCACATCTGAGGATCCCCGCCGGATCCGCGGCCGAGCGGCCCGAGCGCCCGCCGGAGGAAACGGATCAGCACGAATCCGTCCAGCCAGTTGAACGGCGCCACCCCGGTGCTGTAATGCCCGCAGGGCAGGACGAAGACCTCCGGGTGCAGCCCGCGCCGGCGGAACCCGGCCACCAGTTGCCGGGACAGGCGGACCGGAAACGAGAGGTCGTAGCGCGCGTAGACGAGCAGCGTGCGCGTGCCGCGCATGCGGTCGAGGAACGGCGCCGGGCTGATGGGCAGCCACGCGTCGCGCAGCGTCGCCAGATCGATGGCGCCTTCGAGTCCGGCCCGCACGTGCGCCGTCGACAGCCCCTCCCAGACGACGTCGGCGAAGTACGGCGAGATGTGGTTGAGCGCCGCGGCCGAGATGCGGGCGTCGTGCGCGGCGGCGAGCATCGCCAGGCAGGATCCCAGGCTCGTGCCGAGAACGCCGATCCGCTCGTATCCCCGCGACTCGAGCCAGTCGACGGCGCGCCGCGTGTCGAGGACCGCCTGGCGGCAAACCTGGACCGTGCGGCCGAGGTTGGCGCTCACGATGTAGTCGGCCCGGTGCAGCTCCGGGGGCATGCGGGCGTCGTGGTACGGCAGGCTCAGGCGGACCGCGCTGACCCCGAACCGCGCGAGCAGGCGGGCGAGCGCGACGTGGCTGTTCGGGTCCGCGTTCCAGTGGGGGAGCACGACGACGGCGCGGCGGGACTCGCCGGGGCGGAAGGACGCGGGAAAGTACCGCCCGTGGACCGTGTCGTTGTCGGGGTGCGGTGTCCGGAACGCGCTGGGAAAGCGCACCTGGCGGCCGTCGAAGCGGAAGTCGCGGCCCCGCGGCGCCGCGTAGAAGCGCTCGCTGTGGGCGGTGGCGTCCGCGGCCCATCCGCGCAACGCATCCGCCGGCGAGCCCGCGTCGCCGGCGCCGTGGGCCGTCCGCCCAACGGCCGCCCGCTCGTCCTCCGGAATCCAGTCGAGGCCCCATTCGAAGGGCCGGACGACCCGGTCGGTCGTCGTCGCGACCAGACGGCGTTCCCACTCGTGAAAGAGCCGTTCGAGCAAGTCCGTACCAGCCGGGAATGCTACTATGCGACCGTCATGAGCGTGAAACAAGTCGGCGTCAAGGACGCCCGCACCCTGCAGACCGACGAGGGCTACACCTACGTCGATGTCCGCTCGACGCCCGAGTACGACAGCGGGCATCCGGCGGGCGCCCTCAACGTGCCGCTGCTGCACCTCGACCCGGCCACCCGCCAGATGCAGCCGAACCTCGACTTCCTCGCCGTCTTCAAGGCCACGCAGGCCGCGGACGCGAAGCTGTTGATCGGTTGCCAGATGGGCGGCCGCTCGCAGCGGGCGGCCGAGATCCTCGCCGCCGCCGGCTATACCGACGTCAGCAACGTGCTCGGCGGCTTCGGCGGCGCGCGCGACCGGGCCACCGGCGCGGTGGTGCACGAGGGCTGGGCGGAGGCCGGGCTGCCGGTGGAGACGGCGGCGACCCCGGGCGGCAGCTACGACGAGCTGCGGGCGAAGGTCAAGACGTAGGAGTCTGCGCCGGGGTTTCGATCCCGGCAGTGCGGATGTGCTTCCCAGGCGCGAGACCGATGCCCCCCACTCAGGGGAGACCCACTCAATGTTCCTGAACGTTCTCCTGTCCGCTCTGGTCGTTGGTCTGCTGCTGGCTGGTCCCGTTGCGGTCGGTGCTCAGCCCTCGCCTGGTGAGGCGGGCGCGCCGCCCGCCACGAACACTGAGCCTGTGGGCTCCCGGTGGGTGCGCACGCTCATCGGCGCTGGCGCCGTCGCCGCCGGCGCCTACTGGGCCACCAGCTACAGGGAATGCCGTATCGCCGCACATACGCAGCTCAACGCGGCCGGGTTCTCGGCCAGTCTGGCCACTCCCATGGCCCTCTCTCCAGAGCCGCTCCATGCTACCGCGTCGCTCCAGTTCGGCAATGCCGCCGATCCGACAGTGAGCCGTGTCGGTGGGCAATGTCAACTCGATTGGTCGTACCAGACCCGGGTCTGGTGGACGGACGACTCCGTGCCCGGCGTGCGGCTCAGCGGCAGCTACCGGCCGGCGGAACAGTGGCGCAGGTCCCAGCCCGGCCCCGACGGCCTGCCCGCGGAGATGGAGGCCGGTATGCAAGGCAGCCTCCGCGCCGAGGAGTTCATCCCGCCCAATCGACTGTATGTGGGGCTCGGGGTCGCGGTCGCCGGCGCCATCATCCTTTTCAGTGGCCGCAGCTCCGCGGCTCCCGAGGTCGTCGTCCGGCCGGACGTCACACGTCTGTCATGGCGCTTCTCCTTCTGAGTGGCGAGATGGCTGTGAGTATTCGTTCCCTCGTTGCCGGCTCCGTGTGCGTCGTTGCGCTCGTTCTGCCGGCTCTTGTGCCTGCTCAGGAGACCCAGGGGCGCGTCGATTTCCTCGGTTTCCTGGCGCAGCCGCACGTTCCGCAGCCGGATCCGGCCGCTGGGAGGGGTCTGTCGGCGACGCTCGACCCCGGACTGTTGCATGTCGTTCTAGACGCCGTCGTCGCGCCCGACCGCGATGCGCCTGCCCGCGTCGTTCTGCCGCTGCCTGGCGGCGCGTTCATCGACGTCGATTTCGTTCGCTTGGAGCCGACGGGTTTCGGGCAGGTGCTGCACGGGCGGGTCGCCGGCGATGCCGCTTCGGTCGTCACTCTGGCCGTGCATGGCGATGTTGTCTCCGGGGACATCTACTCGTCCCGCGGAGGCTGGTCGATGCACGGCACCGCGGGCCCGGGTGGTCTCGTCATCTCGCCGCACCGGCGGGCGGCTCCACTCCCGGGTAATACGGATGTCGTTCTCCCCGAAGGGGGGGCACCCACGACCGCGGAGCTGGATGCCGATACTTCGGTTGCGGCGCAGTCGGTGGACGGTTACTGGGTCGACGTGCTCGTGGTCTACACGG
>WTGR01000076.1:0-2962 GCA_011523485.1 Acidobacteriota bacterium | reverse complement strand
GTTGCGGCGCAGTCGGTGGACGGTTACTGGGTCGACGTGCTCGTGGTCTACACGGACCGGGTAGCGGCCGCCCGCGGGGGCCAGACCGGGGTCCTGGCGTTCATGGACAACTGGGTCGCGTGGGCGAACGCGGCGTACGTTCGCAGCCGGATCCGCACCAGACTTCGGCTCGCGGGGCTGGTTCGTGCGCGGGGTTATCGGGCGGTGGAGGATACCGTCTTCGATTGTCTGGCAGACGTCTCGGACGGCTGCCTCGATTTCGTTCACCGCGAGCGCGAGCGCCATTCCGCCGATCTGGTTCATCTGGTCGCGGCTTGGGGAATCGACGAATTCTGTGGAAAGGCCAACCTGCTCTGGCCGCTTTCCAACCCTTCTCCAGATCATGGATTCGGCGTTTCGCATCACGACTGTGGCCCCGATACGTTCGCCCACGAGCTTGGGCACAACACCGGAGCCAGGCACGATCGTTACCAGGTGCGGCTCGACCTCGAAAGGGGGGATTCGCTCTCGAGCATTTCGCCGCCATACGCCTTCGGCATGGTCAACCGCGCCGCTCTTTCACGGCGGAATCCTGGACCTGATGATCGATGGTACACCATCATGGCGTACGGGTCGTCCTGCCGGGAGCAGTTCGACAACGACTGCACTCCCTTGGCAGCCAACTTTTCCAACCCTGCCGTCCGAGCTCCGGGCGGGTCTCGTGACCCCCTCGGCGTTCCCGGTTCGCACCGCACCTCGAGCCTGGACGGGCCAGCCAACGTCGCTCGTGTCCACAACGTCTATTCGCCGGCGGTTGCAGGCTTCCGGAAGTCGCGCTGCGTCCGCCGCGGGGCGCGGGTCCGGTTGCAAACGTGGCTCGGCACCTGGATCCGGGCGGAGCACGGCGGAGGTGGCCGGGTCATCGCGCAGCCGCGCCAGCCGCTTGGACAGGAGACCTTTACCCTGGACGCTGACCACGCGCAGTGCCTGGCCTTCGGAGAACAGGTCCGCCTGATCGCCAGCTCCCGGTACTACCTCTCGACCCAGTCGGATGGTCTCGTGCACGCTCGTGTTTCGTCCCGTAGCGGCGCGGCGGGTCCGCGTGAACATTTCACCCTGCATCAGCTCGGTGGGGAAGACGGTCGCGCCATCGCATTCCAGGCCGACGTCGGGGTCCGCGCAGCGGACGGCCGGTACCTCCAGACGCGGTACCACGAGCGCCATCCCCGCTCGGTGTGGGCGTCCGAGGACTTCATCGGCCCTTGGGAGCATATGGTCCTGCGTGTCGTCGAACCGGACTAGCCGATCTCCTGGCCGTCCTGGCCGCGGATGACGCCCTCGCAGGCCGCGGCCAGGGCGAGCAGCCGCTCCGTATCTCCGCCCCGCCCGACGAGCTGCACGCCCGCCGGCAAGCCGCCGGCCGTTCCGCACGGGATGGAGATCGCGGGGTGCCCGGTGACGTCGAAGAGCTGCGTCAGCCGCAGCGTCAGCGCCCGGGTGGTCTCGATCGTACCGCCGATGGCGATCGACGCGGCGCCGAAACGCGGAGGCGCGACCGGCAGCGTAGGGAGGAGCAGCCCCGCGCGGTCTTCGAGCGCCGCGTCCACCTCGGCGGTCAGGATGCGCCGTCCCCGCTGGGCCCGCACGTAGTCCTCGGCCAGCACGTAGCGGCCCAGCTCGAGCCGCAGCCGCACGCCGCGGCCGTACGCGTCCGGGCGGGCGTCGAGATCGGGCCGGTGGTATTCCGCCGCCTCGGCGAGCTGCGTATGCAGGTAGACGGGTCCCGTATCGGCGGCATGCGGAATGTCCACGTAGTCGATCCGGCACCCGGCCCGCGCGAGCCGCTCGATCGTGTCGGCGAACGCGCCTTCCACCGCCGGCTCCAGCAGGTCGAGAAAGTACCGGCGGGGAATGCCGAGCCGCGGCCGGGGAGCGACCGGCGGTTCGGCCCGCTGCCCGCTGCCGTCGGGACGATGCGCGGGGTGATGCGGGCCGTCACGCATGATCCCGTACAGCAGCGCCGCGTCGCCGACCGAGCGCGCGATGGGGCCGACGTGATCGAGCGACGGCGCCAGCGGCACGATCCCGGCGGCGCTCACCTCGCCGTGGGAAGGTTTCAGACCGACCACGCCGCAGCACGACGCCGGGATGCGGATGGAGCCGCCGGTGTCGGTTCCGACGGAGGCCAGGGCCATGCCCGCGGCGACCGAGACCGCCGAGCCGCTGCTCGATCCGCCCGGAACGTGCTCCGGCGCGTGGGGATTGCGGGTCGGACCGTAGGCCGACTCCTCGCCGGTGGTGCCGAACGCGAACTCGTGCAGGTTGCACTTGCCGACGATGATCGCCCCGGCCGCCCGCAGGCGCGCGGTGACCGGCGCATCCGCTACGGCGCGGTGCCCGTCCCGCAGCCGGGAGGCGGCCGTGGTCGGGGTCCCCGCCAGATCGATGATGTCCTTCAGCGAGACGGGGATGCCGTGCAGGGGGCCGCGGTCGACGCCGCGCGCCAGCTCCGCGTCCAGCGCCTGCGCCTGCCGCCGCGCGTCGTCCGCCAGCACGGTGATGAAAGCGTTGAGGACCGCGTCGCATTCGGCGATCGCCGCGAGGCATTCCTCCACCAGCGCGGTCGCGCTGATGGTTCCGCGCCGCAGGGCGGTTCCCAGCTCGGCGATGGTCGTCCCGGGCGAGAGGATCATCGCCTGCCCTCCGGCGGTGCGGTCGGCCGTTCTCCGCCGTCCGCGCCGGATCCGGCGGCGCCCCCGCCCGGGCTGGCCGGATCGTCCCGCGCCCAGTCGGCCGCGCGCAACTCACGGGTGGCCCGGAACAGCATGTCCAGCAACGGATCGAGGTCCGGGAGACCCCGCCGCGCCGCGTCCCGACGTGCCTGCTCGCGCCAGTCCTCGAGTCGCATGCGGTCCCGCGATCAGATCATCGCGTCGTCCCGGAACTCCTCGCCGCGTGCGAAGCGTCCCGGGTCGAATTCGCC
>WTGR01000325.1 GCA_011523485.1 Acidobacteriota bacterium | reverse complement strand
GGAGCCGGGTCGGATACGGGCGTTCTACGAGGTGCAGGCACGGCGTGTCGAGCCGATCGGTCTCGTGTACCTCTGGCCGGAGACGAATTGAAGGATTCCCCGCTTAGTCTATACTCGCGTCATGACCGTCAGCGTTCACGAGGCCAAGACGCATCTTTCCCGGCTGCTGCAGCAGATTGCCGCCGGGGAAGACGTCATCATCACGCGCTCTGGTCAGCCAGTGGCCCGGCTCGTGCCGATCGAGGAGACCCTGCCCGTGTTCGGTGTCGACGAGGGGCGTTTCGTCGTGCCTGACGACTTCGACGATCCGCTCGATGAGGAGCTGCTGCGCGCTTTCGAAGGGCGTAGCGAGTGATGGGATATCCCCGAGCATCGAGCGGCCCGAGGGCTATCGAAGACGGACCGTGAAGTTCCTCCTCGACACCCACTGCTGGCTGTGGCTTCAGACTGATCGCGAGCGTTTCGACGCCGATCTGCTGGAGTCCCTTGCCGCGCCCACGTCACGGCGGTACCTCTCGGCGGCGAGCGTCTGGGAAATCGTCATCAAGCACGCGATCGGGAAGCTGCCGCTACCAGAGCCCCCGGCGATCTACGTTCCGGAGCGCATGAGAGTCAGCCGCGTCCGGGAACTCCCCATCACGCACGCTCACGCGCTCGCGGTCGGCGTGCTGCCGCCGCACCATCGTGATCCCTTCGACCGCGTGCTGGTTGCGCAGGCGCAGAGCGAGGGGTTGACGTTGGTGACGGCCGACTCGACCTTCACACGCTACGATGTGCCTCTCATCCAGCTAGGAGATCGGCAGCGTAGATGAAGCGCGACCCCCACATCGATGCCCACCTGGAGTGGATCGGCTTCGTCCGGCCGACCGGTCTCGTGGTGTCGGCCCCGGCCCTGGTGCGCGCCGGCGCGATTCTCCCGCGCGATCCGGAAGGGCAGCGGCTGTTGCGCGCCAGCGTCGCCGAACGTCGATTCCATCCCGACCCCGAGCCGGAGCCTTGGCTGCCGGACTTCCGGGCGTTCACGTCGTCGGTGCTGGGCTGGAACTTCTCGCCCAAGGGGTACGCGGGGACCGACGACAGCCCGATCCCGCCGGAGCTGGAGACGCCGCTGCATTGTCGGAGCGCTGGAGTGCCGACACCTTGCACATCTGGAACGAGCCGCAGTCGACGGGCATCTGCAGCGACCGATGCGCGCGGACCCCGTACTGGACCGGATCGCGCAGCGCGGGCTCGAGCACGAGCAACGCTTCCTCGAGGAGCTGAACAGAGACGGCCTGCGCGTCGTCGAGATTCCGCGCGACGAGACGTTGCCGCGGGCGGAGCGGCTCATGCGCGGACGCGAGGCCACGATCGCGGCGATGCGCGAGGGCGCGGACGTGATCTACCAGGCCGTGCTCTTCGAAGGGCGTTGTCTTGGCTACGCGGACTTCCTGCGGCGGATGGAGCAGCCGAGCGACCTCGGTCCGTGGCGCTACGAGGTCTGGGATACGAAGCTCGCGCGACACGCGAAGGCATCGGCAGTGCTCCAGCTCGCCATGTATTCGGAGCTGCTCGAGGCCGTGCAGGGGCAGGCGCCCGCGGAAATGCACCTCGTGCTCGGCGGGGTCATGCGCGAGAAGCTCTCGTTCCGGGTCGCGGACTATGCCGCCTACTATCGTTCGGTAGCGCGCGGTTTCGAGGCGCTCCTCGACGATACCGGCCCATCACCAGATGCTGGATGCCTATGGTGGTCGCAGCATCCTCGTCGCGGCTACGAATCACGACGGGATGCTCGACAGCGCGGTCTGGCGTCGCTTCGAGGAAGTGCTGTTCCTGCGGCCGCCGACGGCTGCGCAGGTCCGCCGGCTGCTCTCCGTGAAGCTTCGGGGCGTTCGGTACGACTTCGACATCAAGGAGGTAGTGGAACGCGACTGGTTCGCGGGCGCCACGCATGCAGACGTCGAGCGCGTCGTCCGGCGGGCAGTCAGCCGCCGGCAACGTCCAGGTGGTCAGCCAGGAGGAAGATACGCTGCTTCTGGCGTTCGCCAGTGATGAGCAGTTCGCAGCGTTCGAAGCCAGACTCACGAGCCTTGTAACCGGTGAGCATGTTTCGTACAGGCAGGTGCTGTACGCGTTGCAGGACGTCGATCGCTGGACCCCCGACGATCGGATGGGCTGGGCACTGAAGCGCGACGGGTTTTCCGATCGGGAACCCGTCGTGGACGCTGAGCTCTTGTCGCTGGAGCGGCGCGTTGGCCACGCGCGGTGCAGCGAAACTCGTTCCCGAGACTTCCGCAAACGGCCGCGCCGTCGCGAAGTCGCGCGACATCGACAGAAGTCCCTCGGCGACGAAGTCGCCAACTGGTTCAATGCGGACGTCGACCGGGGCGACGCGACGAGGATTCCGGAGTATGCCTCCGGCCGCGGGTTGTCGGAAAGCGATCCGCTCCAAGGGCACGGTTCAGGCATCCACATGGACGTTCGAGACGGCGTCGGTGTCGCGGCGCGACGGCTCGTGGTTCGTCGTGGTGACGCGCAACGACCCCGCCTGGGGAACGAATCTGTCGCTCGAACGCGAGCCATATGCCCTCGCCGTCGTTCTGAACGATCGGGTGGGCCAAGAGCTTCGACTTCGTACGTCCCGGCTGTATGCAGCGGTCGAGGCGCGGCTTCGCGCACGGGCCAGGTTACGGGCTACACGCTGACCGACGCAGCGGGAGCGGGTTCGCCATCCGGGCCAGGCGGGGAAGTTCGGTCGGTGGCGAGCGTCGGAGCGTCGCGTCACAGGATCTGAAGTAACCGTTCGGTGAACCCGGTATGGACATGAGAGCGGGCCAACCGGACGGTGGCGTTGTCGACGGCCAGATCGGTCGATGTCCCTGTGCAGGGAGGGCGCCCGGACCAGATCGGCTCGCGGTTCGACGGTGCTTGCCCGACTGCCGCGACGCCGGATACCGGCAGAACCGAACGCGTACGATCTGGGCGTCACAGGGGACACGCGCGGCCGAAGACTCGATGTGGGAGGGCGTGTGGGGAAACCGAAGGCCGTGAAAGCGTAACTCGCTGATAAAAAAAGGGTTGCGGGCCTACTTCGATCCCCACCCTCGGCACCACCACATGCACCGGAAATGCATTATTCGCAGTCATTCGAGGTGTAGTGTCTTCGTTTCCACCCGTTCATCCCCACGCCATCCGAGCGGGCCTGCCAGGCGCATCGCTGCCCGGTGCGACGGGGCCGGGCGTACGTGGTAGGCTGTTACCGATGCCAAGTCTGGACGCGCAGTGGATCATTGGCGCCGTGCTACTGGTGGGCGGTCTGCTCTGGTCTCAAGGAGCCGAGACGAACGCGCGTCTGGATCGCATCGAGACCGACATCCGGAACATTGATGCGGGACTCCGAGGCGTCGAGATCGAGTTCGGGAAAGTCGATCAGCGCCTCGCCACCTTGGAACGGCTGCACCTGCCGACACCCAACCCGGCGAACGATTGAACCAGCCGACTCCCACCGCTGTTCGGGTCGCGTCTACCGCCGAAGCCTTGCCTGCGCGAGTATAGTGAGGAGTACGCCTACCCTGATCACAGGGTAGGCGAAGAAGGGAGAGTCATCATGAAGCGACAGGCTCAGACCCGGTTGAGCGTCCTGCTTGCCGTCATGGCGGCTGGCGTGTTCGCGATCTTCGCGTTCGGCCAGCCATCGACGACCGCGGCTTCCCAGAGCAACTTCGTCGGCGGCGAGCCGAGCCGGCCGGACTCGTCCGACATGCGAGCCCTTCGGCTGCGCTTCGAGGCCGGCGTCCGCTCGAACTGGCACGCCCATGCCGGCTGGCAGATCCTGGCTGCCGAGGAGGGCCGGGGCCGCACGCAGGAGCGCGGCGGGGAGATCATCGAGATGGTGCCCGGCGGGCGGCCGGTCTTCGCCCCGGCGGGCGTCGAGCACTGGCACGGCGCGTCGCCCGACGAGCATGTCGTGCAGCTCACCGTCCTCGGCGGCGGCGACGGCGGACCGACCTCCTGGTTCGGTCCCGTGAGCGAGGAGGACTACCGGGGTCAGTAGCGACGAGGTCCGTCAGGTCGCAGGTCGTCTCGTGCTCGTCGAGTGCCGCGCTCTTCTCGCGCGGCGCATGCGCCGCGAAGAGACTCGTTGCGCGCCTTCGAGGGCCGTACTCCAGGAGTGGACGTCCCCGGATACCCAGCGGCCGGGTGCCACTCGAAGACGGATCGAGGAACGAGATGTTCAGCAAACCAGCAGACCAGCGTTCTTTGGCGATGTCCGAGGTCCACCTGGAGGACCCGGAGTGGGAGGGATGGACGCTGTGCGGCCAGCGTCTCCGGCCCCCACCCGGTGAGACCGTCGGCCTCATGTGCGCCGTGTCGGCGTTGGGGGCCACGTGCCCGACGTGTCGGGCCGCCAGCGAGGAAGCAGCGTCATCGCGTCCCGACGATTCCGGCGTGCACGCCGGCGTTCGGGTGCGAATCGTCTTTCCGTCTGCTCTGGAGGGCCAGACGGGCACCGTGACGTCGGCCGACGACCGGCAGCAGGTGGTCAACGTCCGCATCGACGGCGATCCGGGACACGGCGGGGGACCGATTCGCGTGAAGCTCGCCGAGGTCGAGCCCGTTCTCGTCGCGCGTGGCAGTCGATGAGATCGGGCCGGGCCCCGACGGTACAAGACGTCGCGGGGCCGGGTCATGGCGCCGTCAGGCGCCTCTTCAGAACACGCAGTCCGCGTGCCAGCGTGCGCTTGTCCATGATGCCGAGCGCCTCAACGCAGCGCCGGCGGCGGGTCCGATCCCCGAATCGTGAGAGGCCGGCGTCGAGCTCCCGCACCACCACGGCGCCGTACGCCGATTCGGCAGCCTCCATCGCGGGACCCCAGGATTCACCCGGCCAGCTCGCGGCCATGAAGGCGAGGTCCACGAGATCGCGGGCGTGCGTGGAGGCGTCCAGCCCCCGGTCGGCGTGCGCGAGCAGCTTCTCCGCGATGCAGGAGGTCTGGTCGAGTGCGTCCACCGGGAACAGCCCGGGGGCGGCGCCGGTCAGAGACAGGCGTCCTTCGAAAACGATCTCGAACTTCACCGGTTCGCCGTCCACGCGGAGGAATGTCCGGATGCCGTACATGTCGCGGCGGACGTCCCGGATCAGGTCGTGGTCGCCGGTGAAGAGCTCGCCGAGCGAGCGTGCGGTGACGGTGTTTCGCAGCAGCCGATAGCCCGAGCGGTCCGAGCAGAGGAAGTCGACGTCGACGGATTCGCGAAACTCGTCCAGCTCCATCACGATCCGGGTGCCGCCGCCGAAGTAGCAGTGGGCGGAAGCGAGCAACGTCCGGTTCAGGGAGGCGAGCACCCGGGCGACGAGCCGATGCCACGGACGGCGGAACGCGGTTGCGCCGACCGCGCCGGGCGGCGGTGCGCCGGATTCGCCGGCCGCCCCGCGCTCAGCCATTGATCAGCCCGTTGCCGAATTCCCGCGCCAGGTCGTCGATCAGCATGCGTTCCCGCTTGGGGGCGCCGGCAGGGTCGACGAAGCGCCAGTTGCGTTCGTAGAGCGCGAATGCGTCGCGGCGGGTGATGTACCGTATGCGGCGGTTCCAGCACAGCAGCTTGAGAGCCGGATAGTCGTCCACGAGCAGCAACTCGCGCCGCAGGAAGGCGTGCAGCCTGTCGACGAACGCGGCCTCCCGCATGCCGGCCTTGAGGCGCTCGCAGAGGTCGGCGGGCAGCTTGAGCTGATACAGCCTCCAGCCGTCGATGCGGTCGCGTTGCCGCTGCCGCCGTTTCGCGGTACGAACCTGCTCTGCCCGTCGCGTGTCCATCTGTTTGCTTTCCGCTCAGATGCCGAGAAAGCACGATGTCATGTCATCATACCAGCGAGGTATCGGACTCGCCTGGTAGCGCGCGAGGAGTCGAGGGTTCTACCGTGAACGGGGCGGTCAGCGGACCCTGAAGGTGTACCACATCGGGACCGATCGACGCGTCGGAAGACCCCGCTCGGGCGGGCAAGCATGTCGCATAGAATGGCGGCAATGACGCAGTAGCCGCGCCGTCGGGGACGCGCCCGGATGCGCGATTACGCCCAGGCCGTCGTGGAGGGATGGACCGAGGGCGAACTGTTGCGGCTGTACCTGCACGAGCTGCCGCGCTCCCTGATGGACCTGTCCGACGCAGAGCGCAACGCCCTGCTGCGCGAACGGCCTCCGCTGACCGGCACGCCGTGGGACCAGCTTCTGGCGGCGACCGTCGAGCACGTGCGCGAGCTGCACGGCCTGACGGCGCCGGCGTGGAGTCAGGAACAGGAACGGTTCCGGAGCGTGCCGCACGTCTTCAGCTCGGGGCGGGCGATGATGATGCAGACGACGGCCTACGCGCCGGCGGCGTTCATCCGGCACGGCGCCCTCGCCGATCCGACCAGCCTCGACGCACGAGGGGGGGAACGGCATGTCTGGGTCCCTGGATCGCAGCCGCATCACGAGGCTCTTCGGCGAGCTGTCCGAAGAGCTTGAGCGCAAG
>WTGR01000905.1 GCA_011523485.1 Acidobacteriota bacterium | reverse complement strand
TCGAGGGCGTGATGATGCGCCACCCGGCCATCTGCGAGATCGCCGTCGTCGGCGTGCCCGACGAGCGCTGGGGCGAGACGCCGCAGGCGTTCGTGGTGCTGAACGACGGGGCGTCGGCCACCGCCGACGAGCTCACCGCCTACGCACGCGACAACATGGCCCACTTCAAGGCGCCGCGCCGGTTCACATTCGTCGAGCAGTTGCCCAAGACCGCGACCGGCAAGATCCAGAAGTACGTGCTGCGGCAGGGCCGGACGGCGATCGGCAGGCAGTAGCATCGAAGGGCGCCGCCGTTCAACGCGCTCGTCATCCACGAGCTGTTTACGCTGGCGTGCCAGTGCGGCACGACGGACAAGGCGCACGGGACGGCGCAGGCCGTCGCCCGTCATCGGTGGTCGGTTTCGCCGGATCCTACGCTGCCCCCGGGCCGGGAGTCTGCGCCGTAGAACGGTGCAGAATTGAACTATACTGACTGTTTGCTTCGCGACCATCGAAGGAACGCGAACGTGGCCCTCCAACAAGTCCTTGGCGCGATGCCGGCGGCAGGCGCCGGTCTGCTGGTGCGTGTCCGGCCGGTTCTGCAGCTCACGGACGATCAGTTCTACGAACTCTGCCAGCTCAACCGGGAGTTGCGCATCGAACGGACCGCGCAGGGGGGACTGTCGATCATGGCGCCGGCGGCGGGGGATTCCAGCGCACTGAATGCGGAGATCACGATTCAGTTGGGAGTCTGGGCGAAGCGCGACGGAACGGGCAGGACCTTCGATTCCTCGGGCGGGTTCGTGCTGTCCAATGGCGCGGTTCGGTCGCCGGATGCCGCTTGGGTCAGCCACGACCGTCTGGCCTCCCTGACCGCGGAGCAGCGGAAGAGGTTCCTCCCGCTGTGCCCTGACTTCGTGGTCGAACTCCGTTCCCCGACAGACAGCCTGCCGTTGCTCCAGGGCAAGATGCGCGAGTACATGGAGAACGGCGCGCGGCTCGGGTGGCTGATCGATCCGCCTGGCGGTCAGGTGTTCGTGTACCGTCCCGATTCGCCGGTCGAGCGCCTGCCGGGACCGGACAGGGTATCCGCCGACCCGCTGCTGCCTGGATTCCGGCTGGAGATGGACGAGCTCCGGAGAGCCGTCCGTCCGCATGCCGGATGACGCAGGCGTGCGACTAGTGCGAAGCCTACGGCCAGAAGGACCTGGAAGCGGCGCCCGGCGACGGCGTCCGAGAGCGCCCCGCTCATCGGCATGCCCTCACTCGGCCCAGTTCAGCACCCCGTTGACGGCGCCGGCGGTACGCTCCCACTGTGCGCGTTCGGCATCGAGTTGCCGGCGGCCGAGCGGGGTGAGCCCGTAGTAGCGCGCCCGGCGGTTGTTCTCGGTCACGCGCCAAGTCGAGTCGATCCAGCCCTTGCGCTTCATCCGCTGCAGGGCGGGGTACAGCGTGCCCTGCTGAATCGCGAACACGTCGCCCGACATCTGCTCGATCCGCTGCGCCAGGCCCCAGCCGTGCATTGGCTCGATGGCCAGCGCGCGCAGCACCAGCAGGTCGAGGGTGCCCTGGAGTACATCGGTTCGGTCGGGCGGCATGGAAGCTCCTTTTGTGCTTCTGGAGGATTCTGACGCAACTTCTTCAGAATGTCAATAGAAGCTAGCGGGGAGCTTCCCGGGGGAGTTCTCGATGCGACTGCAACTCGCAGCCGCGGAATTCGGCGGGGTTCGCTCCGGATCATGCCGGCGCCGGCGCCAGCACGGCGAGCACCAGCAGCCGTCCGGTTCCGGTGTTGCGGATCCCGTGCGGCGCCCCCTCCGGGGCAATGAGCAGGGTGCCGGCCCGCATCGGCGCTTCCCGGCCCTCGAGCAGGAACAGTCCCTCGCCTTCGAGGACCTGGTAGACCTTGTCCATCCCGGCGTGGGCGTGGAGCTTGTGCTCCTGGCCGGGCTCGAAGGCGTTGAGGCCCACCATCACCCGGTCGGATCGGAAGAGGGTCGCCTTTCCCATCTTGTCGGATCTGTAGACGGCGTGGTCTCGAGGGTCGATGGGCGTGGGGTGCTGCATGGTCGGTGCGCCTCCGGTCTGCGGCCAATCGAATGGATCGTAGCGGAAGCGTGCCGGCCCGCGTCTGCGCGTTCGGGGTGGACGGAGATCCGAGACGGACGCCGACGCGTGATATCGTGAGGCCGCTCGGAGCCACGCCCTGCGCCACACCAAGATCATCGCCACCCTGGGACCGGCTTCCGGATCCGACGCCTCGGTGGACGCGCTGCTGGCGGCCGGGGTGGACGTGTTCCGGATCAACGCCTCACACGGCGCGCGCGACGACCGGCGACGCCTGGTGGAGCGGGTGCGGGGCCGCGCCGCGCGGGCGGGCCGCATCGTCGGGGTGCTGGAGGATCTCGCCGGCCCGAAGATCCGCATCGGTTCGCTGGCCGATCCGGAAGGTGTGCAGCTCGAGGCGGGCGCCCGTCTGCGGATCGTGGTCGGGGACTTCCCGGGCGACGCCGAGCGTGTGGCCACTACCTGCGAACCGCTCGCGGCCGCGGTGCAGGGCGGCGAGACGCTGCTGCTCGACGACGGACGGATCGCGCTGCGGGCAGTCTCCAGCGACGGCGCCGAGATCGTCACCGAGGTGGAGCACGGCGGGCTGCTCATGCCCCGCAAGGGCATCAACGCACCCGGTGTCGAGCTGCCGGTCTCGGCCGTCACCGACGTCGACATGGAGGAGATCGAGGCGGCGGTGGCGATGGGCGTCGACTTCCTTGGGGTCAGCTTCGTGCAGAGCGCGGACGACCTGCGCAAGGCCCGCGCGATGACCTGGGCGCACGGCGGGGACGCCGTCGGCCTGGTGGCGAAGATCGAGCGGCCGCAGGCCCTGGAGCGTTTCGACGACATCCTCACCGTTTCCGACGCGGTGATGGTGGCGCGCGGGGATCTCGGCCTCGAGATCCCGCTCGAGCGCGTGCCGCGCGTCCAGAAGGACTTGACGCGACGTGCGCGGGACGCCGGGGTGCCGGTGATCGTGGCGACCCAGGTGCTCGACACCATGCAGCACGCGCCGCGACCGACGAGGGCGGAAGTGAGCGACGCGGCCAACGCGGTGGACGACGGCGTCGACGCCATCATGCTCGCAGGAGAGACGGCGGCCGGCGAGTATCCGGTGCTTGCCGTGCAGACCCTCGACGCCGTGTTGCGGGACGCCGAATCGGTGCAGCCCGACCGGGTGGTGCCGGGAGACATCGGCGACCGGCACGATCGCGCGCTGTGCGATGCGGCGGTGACGCTCGCCGCCGCGGCGGGCGCCACCGCCATCGTGGCGGTCACCGGGAGCGGGACAACGGCGCGGCAACTCGCCGCGCTGCGCCCGTCGATTCCGGTATACGCGTTCACCACCGGCGATGGCGTCGCCCGCCAGCTCGCGCTCTACCGGGGCGTGGCGCCCCTGGTGGCGCCGGCCGACCGGCTCGTGGTGGGAGAGCTGAAGCCGGAGCTGGTCCGCCGGGGAATCGTCCGCGCCGGCGACGCGGTCGTGATCGCCCGCGTGCACTCGGACCTGGCGGTGGAGGATGCCAACTTCGTCGAGCTGCAACGGTTCTGATCGCGCCCGCGGCGCGGAATTCGCCGCGCGGCCGTCGACGCGGCAGCGACGGCGGCTGCGAACCCGGAGGGAATCATGAGAGGGATGGCTGTTTCGGGAGTCGTGCTGGGCGTCGCGCTGGCTTCGCTTGCCTTTGCCCAGGAGCCGGGTGAGGATGAGGTCACCCGGGCGCAGTTCGAGGCCTGGATGACGGAGTTGTCCAACTGGGGGCGCTGGGGCGACGACGATCAGCTCGGGGCCCTCAATCTCATCACCGACGCCAAGCGGGTGCAGGCCGCGCGGCTGGTCGAGACGGGTCGGGTGGTCTCGATGGCGCGCGACATGACCGTCGACCGCTCGGCGGACGCGATCGCGGCGGGAGCGGATCGGCCGCCCGTGCTCGGGGGATCGGTCCGCAACGTGTTCGGTATCGACACGGACAACGGCTACTTCTGGGAGCGCTACGAGATCGAGTACCACGGCAGCCTCGTGACCCATATAGATGCGTTGTGCCACGTGGCCTGGAACGGCCGCGTCTACAACGGCCGCGCGTTCGAGGCGGCGGCGTCCACCGCAGACGGCTGTACCGAGATGGGGAGCATCAACCTGAAGGACGGCCTCGTCACGCGCGGCGTGCTGATCGACATGCCGGGGACGGCGGTCCGCCGGCAGGACATCGAGGCGTGGGAGGCCGAGACCGGCATCACGATATCGGCCGGCGACGCGCTGTTTCTCCGCACGGGGCGCGACGTCGGGCGGCAGGGCGGCTATCATCCCTCGCTGATCCCGTTCTTGAAGGAGCGCGACATCGCGTTGCTGGGGGCCGACGTGCCGCAGGAGGGTGGCACGGTCGAGGGAGTGTCGATTCCGATCCACTTCTTCACCCTCGTCGCGCTCGGCGTGCACCTGTTCGACAACATGGGTCTGGAGGAGCTGGCCCGGACGGCCCGCGAGCTGGACCGCTGGGAGTTCCTGTTCATGGCCTCGCCGCACGGGGTGCCGAACGGGGCCGGGTCGGCGGTCAATCCGCTGGCGGTGTTCTAGGGAGCTTGAGCCGCGGAAAGCAACGGAGTGCGGTCTGCGGCGCAAGCTCTCGGGGCGGTAGGGGCTGGGGCCGAACGCGGAGCCTTGGGACGAGTCTGGCGGCGCCGGCAGGCGGCCCTGCGGCCATTCGAGGCTTGAATCCCGGAGGCAGACGGGGCAAACTGATACGTCGCGCACCCGTGTCGTGAGCTTCTATTCCCGAACGCGAAGCCAATGAAGGTACGAGTCGCCGTCGGCGGCGGGTTCTGCGTCCTGTTCGCGCTGGCCGGCGCCGCACGGGAGTCCGGCGCAGCGGAACCGGGGACGGCCGTGGGGCGGGTGCCGACGCTGGGACCGGCGGCAGCCTTCGGGGCTGCCGCGAGCGCTGTTGCTGCTCCGACCGCCACGGGCGTCGCACAGACGGCCCGGGCCGATGCCGAGGCGAACCGCGTCGTCCAGGGCACCTGCAGGACGTGCCACAACGACCGCACGCTGCGCGGCAACCTGTCCCTGGAGCGGTTCGACGTCCGGGACGCGGTCGAGCACGCCGAGGTCGCCGAGCGGATGGTCCGCAAGCTGCGGGCCGGCATGATGCCGCCGCCCGGGCCCAGGCGGCCGGACGCCGCGGCGTTGCTGAATCTGGTCGAGATCCTGGAGCGCCGCCTCGACGAGGCCGCCGCGATGGCCCCGGATCCGGGCAGCCGGCCCTTCCAGCGCCTCAACCGCGCGGAGTACGCGCAGGCCATCCGCGACCTGCTGGACCTGGAGGTCGACGCCGGCGACTGGCTGCCGCTGGATCCGGTGAGCGCCAACTTCGACAACATCGCCGACGCGCAGACCCTGTCGGCCACGCTGCTCGAGGCATACCTGAACGCGGCGAGCGCCATCAGCCGGCTCGCGGTGGGCGAGCGCAGCGGCCGGGCCGTCGATCACACCTACACCAACTCGGAGTACGTCGCAGCACCCCTGGGACCACGTCGAGGGGGCGCCCTACGGGACGCGCGGCGGCCTGGTGGTCGACCACGTGTTCCCGGCCGACGCCGAGTACATCTTCGGCCTGACGTTCACCTCCGGCGCGAACACGCGGATCGAGGACATCGACGTCTCGATCGACGGCGAGCGGGTCGCCCTGCTGCACTACAACACGGACCGGCGCGTCGACGCGGACGGCCGGGGCGGCGTCAGCACCGCGACCCCGCCGATATTCGTCCGGGCCGGGACGCACCGGTTGGCGGCGGCCTTCATCCGGCGGCACGACGGACCCTACGAGGATCTGATCCGCCCCCACGACTGGTCCTTCGCCGGGGGCGGCTCGGGCGGAGCGGGCATCACGACGCTGCCGCACGTGCGCGACGTCATCGTCAGCGGCCCTTACAACGCGACCGGCCTGTCCGACACGCCGAGCCGGCGGCGCGTCTTCACCTGCCGCCCGACCGCGCCCGACGAGGCGCGTCCCTGTGCGCGGCGCATCCTTGCCCGGCTGGGCCGCGAGGCCTATCGGCGGAGCCTGACCGGCGGCGAGGTGGACGACCTGCTCGGCTTCTTCGACGCGGGCGCGGCGGCCGGTGGTTTCGAGGCCGGTGTGCGGACGGGGCTCGAGGCGTTGCTGGCGAGCCCCCACTTCGTGCTGCGGCTCGAGCGCGAGCCGGTGGATGCGCCGGAGCGGGGCTATCGCCTGGCCGACGTCGATCTCGCGTCCCGACTCTCGTTCTTCCTGTGGGGGACCCCGCCCGACGACGAGCTGCAGGCGCTGGCCGACGCCGGAAGCCTGACGCCGGACGAGCTCGACCGGCAGGCGCTGCGCATGCTCGCCGACCCGCGCGCGGCGGCGCTCGGCCGCCGGTTCGCCGCGCAGTGGTTCCGGCTGCAGGACATGGACAAGGTCCGGCCGGACCCGAACTTCT
>WTGR01000760.1 GCA_011523485.1 Acidobacteriota bacterium | reverse complement strand
TCCTCTGGTTCCGCGACGACTGGTTCCACCTGCAGTTCCTGATGATCGCGGTGGGGTTCCTCGGCAAGGCGTTCGTGCGGTGGGAGCGCGACGGGCGTCGCGTGCACATCTTCAACCCGTCCGCGTTCTCGCTCGGGCTCTTCTCGGTCGTGCTGATCGCGACCGGCACGACGCCGCTCACCTGGGGCGAGGACATCGCCACGACACTCACCCTGGCGCCGCGGATCTACCTGTTCCTCTTCCTCGCGGGCCTGGTCGTGATGTACCGCTTCGCGATCACCCTCGTGGCCGGGTCGGCGGCGGTGGTGCTGTTCGGCCTGAGCGCGCTCTACGCGGCGGCCACCGGGGTGCCCTACTTCATCGACTCCGAGGTCCCCACGGCCGTCTTTCTCGGCCTGCACCTGCTGGTCACCGACCCGTCCACCTCGCCCCGGACGCCGCTGGGCAAGACCGTCTTCGGCGTCCTGTACGGCGTGGGAGTCTTCGTCCTCTATACCCTGCTCGGCGCGTTCGGGGCGCCCACGTTCTACGACAAGCTGCTCTCCGTGCCGCTCCTGAACCTGAGCGTGCGCTGGATAGACCGGCTGGCCGGCGCGCTGGAGGCCGGCGTTCTTGGACGCGTCGCCGAGCGCATGGCCCGTCCGAACGCCAATCTCGCTCAGATGGCCGTCTGGATCCTCTTCTTCGCCGCGATGACCCTGATCGGGGCGACGGACGGGCGGCACCGGGGCGACACCGTGCCGTTCTGGGAGCAGGCGTGTACGGAGAAACGAGCGCAGGCGTGCGAACGGCTGCTGCAGATCGAGGCGTCCTACTGCGCCGACGCGTCGGCCTGGGCCTGCAACGAGCTGGGGCGTCACTACACCGCTGGGGAGATCGTCGCGGCGGACGCGGCACTGGGGCTCGACTACTTCTCGCGCGCCTGCGAGCTGCGCTTCCGGCCGGCCTGTCTCAACCTGCTGGAGCGAGACAGCGCCTACGGGGCGCCGCCGAAGACTCTCGACCTGCGGCTTCTGCTGCGGGAGGGAGGAAACAACCTGATGGAGACGTCCGAGGCGGATCTGCGGGCGCGGGCGTGCGAGCACGGCTGGACGTTCGCCTGCGGCGAGGCGAGGCGACAAGAACCGTGACTACCCCTCGTCAGGACACATCGCGCTCGCGGGCTCGCTGTCGCCCGGCGGCGGCGATATCCGCCTCGACCGCCACGGAACATTGCGGATCGCGCGCGAGGGGTCTCCGATCCTTCATTGCGGTCGCGCTGGCTCTCGCCATACCCGCGAGCGCCCGTCGTCTTACGCACAGGAAACCCCGATCCTTCATTCCGGTCGCGCTGGCTCTCGCCATGGGCGCCCTGGCCGCGTGCCAGCCCCTCGACCCGGCAGGCTCGTCAGCCACTCGGGCCACGCCGCTGCCGGACGCGCTGGAGGGATTCCGGGCCGACGCCTGGTTCCTTCCCGACGACGATCTGCTCGGCTTCATCGAGATTGCGGCCGGACCGTTCACCATGGGCAGCGACCCGGCCGTCGATCCCCGGGCCTTCGAGAACGAACGCTGGTCGTCCGGGCAGGCGCAGGGCACGGTCGATCTGCCCGCGTTCGCCATCGGCCGCTACGAGGTCACCGTGGCGCAGTTCCGCGCCTTCGCCGACGCCGCCGGCTACTCCTCCGTTCCCGAGACGCTACGCGGGGCGCCGGATCACCCGGTCAGTTCCGTCTCCTGGCCCGATGCGCTGGCCTATTGCCGGTGGCTGGAGGCGACGCTGCGCGAATGGCCCGGCACCCCGCCCCGTCTGCGGGGCTGGCTGGACGCCGGCTGGCGCGTCACGCTTCCGAGCGAAGCGGAATGGGAGAAGGCCGCCCGCGGGGCCGAGGCGCGCGTCTACCCCTGGGGCGACGTTCCGAGACGCGACCGGGCGAACTTCGGCGGTGCGGACGGCACCACGCCGGCCGGGAGCTTCGACTGCCCGGAATGTCCGTTCGGCCTGAGCGACATGAGCGGCAACGTCTGGGAGCTCACCCGCAGCCCGTACCAGCCCTATCCCTACGACGAAACGGACGACGCGCACAACCTCGCGGACGACGCGCTCTTCGTCATGCGCGGCGGCTCGTTCATGGACCCGGAAGGCACCGTGCGCACGGCCGTACGGGGAGGCGCCGACCCTGGCGTGCGCCGGCCGTTCATCGGCTTCCGCGTGGTCATCGCGCCGTCGCCGTGACTTTACCCTGACCGCGACGGAGCCCTCGTTACGGTGAGCCGTGCCCGCATCCCGATCAACGACGTCCGGATTATCGCGCGCCGTCGAGAGCAGACGACTGGTCCCGTTCTTCCTGGCGGCCGCGCAGCACGCCGACATCGTCGGAAAGACCCGCGACTCGGGTGTCAAGCCTCCCGACCTGTACTTCGAGCGCCGTAACTCGAGTGTCGAGCCCCGCCACTTTGGCAACGAGGTCCGTGACCGTGTTGGCGACCCCGGTGACCTTGGCGTCGAGCGCAGTGACCTTGGTATCGAGCCCCTTCACCGTAATCACGAGCCACACGAGCGCCACCAGCATGCCGGCCCCAACCACCTGACCGTCAAGCGTCAACATCCGGAGCAGATCCGCCATGTCTTCACTATAGCGCGAAACCGTGCGGACAAATCACACGTTGCTCGATGCGCCTTGAGCAGCGCGCGCGGCGCGCGGCTCGACCTGCCTGTCGATCGTGCGGCGCAGCGCACGCTCGGCGACGTCGAGGTCGTGTCGAGCCTGGAGATTGATCCAGAACCCCGGCGACGTCCCGAAATAGCGGGCGAGCCGGAGTGCCGTGTCGGTGCTCAGAGAGCGTCGGCCGCGAACAACGTCGTTCAACCGCGGCCGGGGAACGTTGAGCGCTCTGGCAAGCGCGTACACGCTCAGACCGAGCGGCTCCAGGAACTCGTCGCGCAGGAACTGACCGGGATGCACCGGGGGCAGCCGTCGACCTGATGTCACGCCGGCGAAGTCGACCGCGCGGCGATCCACGGCCTCACGGGTGATGGTCATCGATCCTCTCCCTCAGTGGTAGTCGACGATCTCGACGTCCCACGCGTCGCCGTCTCGCCACGCGAAGCAGACACGCCACTGGTCGTTGATGCGAACCGAATACCGGCCGTGGCGGTCACCGCGCAGGACCTCCAGGCGGTTTCCCGGCGGCGCACGCAGATCATCGAGCAAATCGGCTGCATCGATCGCCAGGAGCTTCGACCTCGCGCGCGGCTGAATCCGCGCCGGCAAGCGGCGAACGGCGTAACCGGCGAAGACGGCTGCGGTCCGCTTGTCGGCAAAGCTCCGGATCACGATCCAGCGTAACGTCATCCGTTACGTCGGTCAATCCGAAGTTTCAGCGCCGCGAGAAACGCGTCGAGTCAGGAGGGGGCTTCGAGTGCGTCCGTCAGCCTCGCGAGCAGCTCCGGGTCGACGCGCCGCTTCACGGTCCGGCGGTCCAGCTCCAGACGGCGCGCGGTCTCCTGGTAGCTGCCGGTGCGGGCGTAGACGATGGTGCAGTAGCGCCCCAGGAGCTCGTCCGCGGTGAGGCTCCCCTCGCCCAACTCCGCCGCGAGGTCGTCGGCCGGCCCGCGCGCGGGCGCCGCCGGCGGGCGGTACTCCTTGCGCACCAGCACGTTGCGGACGCACTGCTCCAGCTCGCGCACGTTGCCCGGCCACGGGTAGTCCGCGCCGAGGTCGCGCTCGACGCACGCCAGCACCTCGTCGGCGAGCTCCCCGGCGCTGTCGGGGCCGACCACGCGCTCGCTGACGAACACCACCAGGTTGCGCAACTCCCCTGGCGCATCCCGGAGCTGCTCGCGCAGCGACGGCGTGACGATCAAGTCCGCGCAGAGGCGGTAGTAGAGGTCCTCGCGGAAGCGGCCCGCTTGCATCTCCGCCGCGAGGTCGCGGTTGGTGGCGGCGATCAGCTTGCCCGCGAAGGCGCGCGGCGCGGTCTCGCCGATGCGCGAGAACTCGCGGGTCTGCAGCACGCGCAGCAGCTTGACCTGGATCGCGGCGTCGATCTCCCCCACCTCGTCGAGCAGCACGGCGCCGAACCGCGGGCACGCCTCGAGCCAGCCGACGCGATCCTGGACGGCGCCGGTGAACGCGCCCTTGCGGTGGCCGAACAGCTCCGATTCGATGATCGTGGGCGACAGCGCCGACACGTTCAGCGCGTGGAACGCCCCGTCGAGGGTCGCCGTGAACGTCTCCCGCTCCGCGTCGAACGGGATGTAGCGCGACAGGCCGATGGCGCGCGCCACGAGCTCCTTGCCGGTCCCCGACGGGCCGGTGATCAGCGTCGTGACGTCGTGCATGCGGTCGTAGACAGAGCGCCAGTAGCGCCGCATGTCGTGCGTGAAGATCGACTGCCAGACCGCGGCGCGCAGGCGGGCCGCCGGCCCCGACGCGCCGACGATGTAGCGGTGGATGAGATGAAAGGCGCGGCGGACCTGGTAGAAGCAGGCGAACAGGTGCGCGGGGTCGACGCGCTGCGGCAGCGGCAGCCGGTCCGCGAGCAGGTAGTGGTCGAGGTCGCGGCGGAACGAGCGGTAGCACGCCACCCGCCGCCGCGCACGCTCCGGGTCCTGGTGAATCTCGTGCAGCGGGTCGGCGTAACGCTGGTACAGCGTGAAGATGACGAGCGACGCATAGAGGCGCAGCTCGTCGGTGGTCGCGGACGGACGGCGGAGCAGGCGCTCGCGCGCGTCGCGCGCCGCGCGTTCGGCGACCGAGCCGACTCTCTCCAGGGCGGAGCTCTCGGTCCCCGGCTCCGCGCGCAGGCTCCAGACCGCGCCGGCCGGAGCGTGGTCGGGACCGAGAATCTCCCGTTCGCCCTCGACGAAAGCCGGTGAGAACGGATTGCAGTCGGCGAGCCGCGCCAGCGACTCGATGGCGCGGCGTTCCTCGGTTCGGAAGAGCGGCATGATGCGGGGAACCGACGGGCTACGGGGCGGGCGGCGCCAACCGCCCTGCCCCGCGGCCGCGATGCGCGCGGGCCTGCTGCCCGAAGACCGTTACCTTCCGGATCCGCTCTCCGCCCAGCCGATCCTCGCCCGCAGTCCTGACCCGTTCCGGGTGCACCCGACTACGGCATCGGCACGAGCTGCGGCAGCACGTAGGCGAAGAGCATCGTCACGATCCCCATGAACACGGCCAGGATGATGCTGTGCCGGAGCGTGATGCGGAACAGCCGGCCTTCCTCGGACGACGCCATGCCGGTGGCGGCCACCGCGACCGCGATGCTCTGCAGCGAGATCATCTTGCCCATGACCCCGGTGGCCGAGTTGGTCGAGGTGGTGAGGATCGGGTTCAGCTCGAGCGTGTTGGCGGTCACGGTCTGCAGCGTGCCGAAGAGCGCGTTCGACGCGGTGTCGCTGCCGGTCAGGAAGACCCCCGTCCAGCCGAGCATCGCGCTGAAGAACGGGAACACCGCCCCGGTGGCCGCGAAGGCGAGCCCGAGGGTGGTGGTCATGCCGGCGTAGTTCATCACGTAGGCCACCGCCAGCACGGACGCGATGGTCAGCAGCGGCATCCTCAACTGCTTCAGCACGGCCTTGACGATCTCGACGAAGCGGGCCGGCGACAGGCCGAGGACGAGGGACGCCGCGAACGCGGCCAGGAAGCAGGAGGTTCCGGCGGCCGAGAGCCAGTTGAAGTTGTAGGACGCCGCGTACGGCGACGCCTCCGGGGTCAGCGGCGGCAGGCGCATGATCGTGTTGTGCAGCCCCGGCACGTCGAACTGCACGCTGACCATGTTCAGCGCGCCCTGGATCGGCGGATAGCGCCACGCCAGGACGAAGACGACGAGCAGGATGTACGGCACCCACGCCCCGACGAGCTCGCCCGTGGTGTAGGTCTTGTGCTGCTTGACGACCTCGACGTCGCCCTCCAGCCGGAACACCTGCGCCGGCTTCCAGACCTTCATCACCAGCACCATCGCCACCAGGGCGGCAATCGCGGCCAGGATGGCCGCCACTTCGGGCCCGATCGTGTTGCTTACCAGGATCAGCACGCCCGCGAAGGCGAGCGAGCAGGCCGCGATGGGCGGCAGCACCTCGGCCGAGCGCTTGACGCCGGACATGACGACGACCATGTAGGCCGGAATGACGATGGCGATCAGGCCGCAGAGGCGTCCGGTCATCGAGCTCAACGCGGCCTCGGGCAGACCGGTGACGTTGGCCAGCGTGACGACGGGGATGCCGAGGGACCCGAAGGCGACCGGCGCGGTGTTGGCGAGCAGGCAGATGAACGCGGCGTAGAAGGGGGGAAAGCCGAGCCCGGTCAGCATCGCCGCGGCCACCGCCACCGGCGTGCCGAACCCGGCCGCGCCCTCGATGAAGGCGCCGAAGGCGAAGCCGATGAGCACCGCCTGCAGGCGACGGTCGTCGGAGAGGGCGCCGATGGAGTCCTTGATGATCTCGAACTTGCCGGTCTCGAGCGTCACCCGGTAGAGGATGAGCGACGCGATGACGATCCAGCCGATGGGAAACA
>WTGR01000314.1 GCA_011523485.1 Acidobacteriota bacterium | reverse complement strand
CGGTGACCACGGACGGACTCGAGTGGATCAGCGTCGGCGATTCTCCGCTGTACCTCTATCGCGCCGGGCGGCTGAAACGCCTCAACGAAGACCACTCCATGGCGCCGGTCATCGAAGCCCTGCGCGAGAGCGACCCGGCGACGGCCCGCGGGATGAACCCGAACGAGCTCCGCTCCGCTTTGGTCGGATTCGAGATCGCGAAAGTGGACGCGTCGCCGATGCCCGAGTTGCTGCTGCCGGGCGACCTGATTGTGGCCGCGACCGACGGTCTGAACACGCTGAGCGTCGACGAGACCGCTTCGATCGTCTCGGACTGCCGCGGCGACGGGCCGGAAGCGGTGACGGACGCGCTCCTGGCTGCGGTCGCCGCTCGCGCCGTTCCGACTCAGGACAACGCGACGGTGGCGATAATCGAGATACCCGACAGACCCTCATGATGGGGCGCCGTTCGATCCTGACGCCACGAGGCGAGTCGGGTGCGGGGGCGGCGGAAGCGTGACGAACTCATGGCGGGCCCGAAACGACCCGATTGGCCCGGACGCATCGCCCGGTGCGTCGCCGCGACGCTCATCCTCCTGGCGACCCGGTGGAGCTCCGCGCGCGGACAGCCCGAGTCATCCCAGGTCGCCGACGATCTGGAGGATACCGTCGCCATCGCGGTCCGTATCGCCGGGGAACGGGACACGGAGGCCCGGGCGGCGCAGGCGGCCCGGCAAGAGGCCGCCGAGGCCAGGGCGCGGGGCCGACGCGGCGACCGAGCACGCCCGCGCCCTGGAAGCACGCGCTGGCGCCTCGGGAGCCGAGCGGGACGCAGCCACCATCGACCACGGACTGGCGTTGCGGCCGGAGGATCGACCCCAGACGGTACCGGCATGGACCGCGGCGACCCGCGGCGCACGCGTCGCGCCTGTACCGGACGTCGATGCCGAGGCCCGACCGAGCCGTATCAGGCTCATCATGGACCGAATTGGCGCCTTGCCCCGAGTGCCTTCAGTTTCAGCAGCGGGTAGTCCTCATAGCGCGGTGTCAGCGTCCGCTTCGTGCAGTCCGCGATCAGGTCGAGCCGTTCGAGCACGACTTGGCCGATGAGGACCTCGCTCAGCGGGGGTCCAACGATGCACTCCATCGTCATCGAGCGGTTGCCAATCTGCACCCCCACCGGGCCTGCCAGGGGGCGTTCCTCGCGACGTTCGTCGGCGTAGGTGACGAAGGCGGTTCCCTGCGTCCCGAGGCCCAGGCGCTCGACCACGTTCTGCGGGAGCACAAGCGTTACGGCGCCCGTGTCGACGATGCCGTCGACGGTTGCGCGTCGGATGTCGGCCTCGGCGCGGTCGCCGCGGCGGAAGTACTCGCGGTCCCCTGCGTTTTCCAGAATGACGTCAGCGTGAATCTCTCCCATCACCTTCGTCCTTGATCGTTGTCCCCTCGGTGCGTCGGCCGCAACCCGGCGGGAGACCGGCGTCTGCCGAGCCTCCAGGCTCGATGGGCCGGGCGGGTCTTCCCTCCGGCTGACGCTGCCCGTGGTCGCCGTGGCCAGACGGCGCGCCTTCTTGGTCCCGCCCGGCCCCGTCACTCCGGCGGCTCGAGCGGCAGCCGCCCCGGTCCTTTCCCTGTCTCCTCCGCTGCGGCCGACGGCTCCCCGCCCTCACCGGGCAGCTCGCCATCCTGCACTGCAACCAGTTCCGCCGTCATGAGTGGCTGCTTCTCGGCCTCTCCGGCCTGCTCCCCGGCTTCCCCTGCCCGGGGATCCGACGGTGACGGCGGCTACAACTTGGCCCTGAGCGTTTCGACGAGTCGCCTTGCATAGGGCGAGGCGGCAGTCACTCGTGCAGAATTCAGCTCGGCGAGAATCTCGAACGAATCGCGTCCCTTCTTGTATCCGCGCCGCGTTCGGCAGCCGCGTGTCGCGTTGCCAAGACCCGTGAGGACGTCCCGTTTCGGAATCCGCTCGATGTCATCCGCTCGACCAGGGAGAGCGTCCGGTCTGAAGCCGTCGCCGAAGTATGCGGAGACCGTCTCGCGGTCTGCCAGAAACCACGCCTCCATGCATTGCACCATCAGGTGGACGTGCTCGTCGGTGGCTCCGACCGGCCTCCTCCACCCATCGCCCGGTCGATTCTGGAGGTGCGTCCAGGGCCCGACACCCTCGGCGACGGGAGCTTCGCTGTCGACGAGAAGCACTGGGTAGGCGTCGTTGTTCGGATCATTCAAGGCGGTACGGAAATCGTCGTAAGTCTGTCTGCGCCCCCCACCGGGAACAACGCGCGGCAGCCGGCCAGCAAACCCGGCCTTGGTGAAGAACTCTCTGAAGGCTCTTCGACACTCGGCGTTCAGCGCCTTGTTGCCGTTGCCGCCGCCCTCCACGTGGACCCTCGCGCTCACCAGCGGCTCCCCCCCAACTCGCCCTTCATCCAGAGCTCGCCGAGACTGTACCGGACGAGCCAACGGGCCAGCTCGTTCTGGTTCAGGCGGCGCAGTTCTG
This sequence comes from Acidobacteriota bacterium, assembly GCA_011523485.1. The sequence goes on along the minus strand of WTGR01000314.1, from coordinate 4,041 downwards.
TCCGTCCCTCGTGCTTCTCACACACGACCACGCTCTCGGGTTCCTCGGTCAGAGCGTCCACGAGCACGTCCGAGTGAGTCGTGACGATCAACTGACTACGAGTGGACGCCTCGCGCAGCAGTGCGGCGAGCGTCGGCATGATGTCGGGATGCAGTCCCAGTTCCGGCTCTTCGATACATACCAGCGGCGGCGGATTGTCGTGGCACAGGATCGCCAGGAGACACAGATACCTGAGCGTGCCGTCGGACAGCCGTACGGCCGGCACGGTGATGCCGTTCTCCTCCAGGAATACCTGGACGGTGCCCCCTTCCACGATCACGTCGAAGTCCGTCAACCCGTCGTAGAGCTTGCGCGCTGCTTCGAGGAGGCGCTTCTTCGCAGCCGGTATCCTGCGCAACCTGTTCAACACGAGCCCGAGATTGCTCGTGTCCTCCGCCAGGAAGTTGTTGGGCTGATCGGACGGCTGCGGTTGGCGCGTCGGTGCCTGCTGACCGAAGGACCACTCCCGGTAAATTCGAATTCCATCGAACTGCTTGCCGAGATCGGTGATCTCCGGGAAGGCGTGAGGATCCCTCAACTGCGAAAGAATCGATTGTTCCGGATCGAGTTCCTCCACCGCAAGCAGGCGCTTCACGCCGTCCTTCGGCACCAGTGTGCCCGTTCCGTGGGAATGGACGTAGTGGGCGCGACCACCGCTCCGGCCGTCCTCGGACTCGTTGTCCTCGACGGACTCGATGCCCACCTGGAACCGATGGCCATGCTCTTCGACGGCGAGCCGGTAACGCAACGCGCCGTGGCGCGACGGACGACCGACGACAGCGTTGATTGAGCCTCCGCTGGCACGCCGCTCGCCCTTGTGAAGCCATTCGCCTATGCCGCCGGTGGCGCGGATTGGCGCCGTGAGATCTTTCGGCGCCGCCTGCAGAAGGCCGACCGCCGCAATGAAGTTGGACTTCCCCGATCCGTTGGGGCCAATCAGCACGTTGAGCGGTTGCAGCTCCAGATCGGTCTCCGGGCCGAACGACAGTAGATTCTGTAGCGCGATCCGACGGAGGAACACGTGCGCTTCATCGTCCGACCCCGTTACCGACGCGGCAGTCATGGCGGCGCATCATAGTCGACCGGACACGGACGATCAACGCCCTGATGTAGAGTCCGAGTCGTGCACACGCTGTCACCGGGCTCTCGGATCGACGAGTACGCGGCCAACATCGGGATTCGTACCGCGGACGGGGCGCCGGTGCTGATCGACTTCGGCGCCGCGCGCGTGGCGTCGCAACAGCGGACGCACACCCAGGTGCTGAGGCCGGGATATGCGCCGTTCGAGCAGCACACGAGCGAAGGAGCGCAGGGGCCGCCGACCGACATCTATGCGCTGGCCGCGGTGTCCTGCCATGTGCTCACCGGTGAGCCTCCGCCGAATGCACTGGACCGGATGCTCGAAGACGGCGGAGAGTCTGGCGCAGGCCACAACTCGCTTTCCCTACAACGGGCCATACGAGCGTGCACAGGCAGCAAAGCTGAAAGTCGCACCCAGCATGAACCCGGCCGAGATGGAATCTTCTGGGACGAGCCGGAGGCCAACCTGAATCCCAGACTCACAAGGTCCGTGGCGCTCGCGATCCTCGGCTTGGCCCGCGACGGCATTCAGGTATTCGTGGCGACCCATTCTCTGTTCCTGCTTCGGGAGCTGGCAATTCTGTCGCCCCACACCATTCCTTACGAAACGCGGCAGGATTCCATTCGCGTGCCCGGAAGAACGGTCCGCAACAAACCTGCCGGGGGTGCGTATAATGAGAACACGTGGACGACATCGAACGGACGGCGAGCCGGAGACGGGCCGCGCCGGACATGCAAGCTTCGAAGTTCGTGGCCCCGGCGCCGGTGGCCGTACTTCCGGAGCGCCACCGCGAGAGCCCGCCGGTAGGGGATCTCCGGTTTCCGGGGTGCCGCCCCATCCGGCTGCTCCGGGACGGGTTCGAGGACTTCGAGGATCGGCTCGAATTCTGGGACGCGCGGGCCGGGACGGCGTGGGTGCTGGCCGAGACGCCCGGCGGGGTGCACGAGGCCACGGCGTGGCGACTGCCCCACCTGGCGGAACGGATCGCGCTGGTGCGCGGTGCGCCCATCGTCTCGCTCGGGTCGGTCGGTCTCGTGGTCCAGGATGGCCACGGCAGACCCGAGCGGGCGATGCAGGCGGATGCGACGCTGTATCTGCATCCCCGCCGGGCCGTGCTGCCGGAGGGGTCGCTGATCATCGGGGAACACGACCTGCCGGACGTGGTGCTCGAGGTCGACTATTCGACGGACGTGCGGCCGGGCAAGCTGCCGCTGTACGAGGCGTGGGGCTTCCCGGAGCTGTGGGTGGTGGTGCCGCCCGGGGCGAAGCGCAAGCGGCGGCGACCGGAGGGCGTGACGATCCACCGGCTGCAGGGGGGACGGTACCGCTCCTTGCCTGCAAGCATGGCGTTTCCCGGCTGGACGGCCGAGGAGATCCATGCGGGGCTGACGGAGCGGGTGCCGTCGGCGCGGACGGATCGGGTGCTGGAACGGGTCGGGCGCACGCTCGGGGCGCGGGAAGGGACCGGGCCCGACGACACGCCGCTATTGCGCTCGTTGGGCGAGCGGGCACGAGCGGACGCGCGCGCCGAGGAGCTGGCGGCGTCGGCGCGGAGCGTGCTGCAGGCTCGCGGGATTCAGGTATCGAACCCGGACTCGGTCACCGCGGCGGCACTTGCCGGCGTACCCCGGGACGCACTGCTGGCGGCGGCGGTCTCCGCCGTTGACGAGGCCGACTTCCGCCGGCGCCTCGCGGCGGTGTGGCGCCGACGCATGGCTGCACGCAACGAGCCGTAACCGGCCCGGACTTGCTGCCGCAACTTCGCCCTACTCGAACGCGACGCGCTCGAAGCTCGGCGGATCGTCGTCGCCGAAGTGCGGATGCACCACGTAGACGTCGTCGCCGACTACGGCGGCGGTCGTCGCCTGCTCTTCGTAGCGGGCCACGCCGGCCACGCTGGCGGTGGCCCAGTCGTCGTCGCTCGTCAGCGCCACCACGCGGTTCGCCGAGTTGCTGACGATGGCGAGGCGGCCCGCCGTCCACACCATGCCGTCCTGGCCCGGCACCTCCTCGGGCAGAGTCACTTCCGCCGCGGCGCCGGGGTCGTCGAGCGGCACCTTCCACAGCGTGGCGCCGCGCGCGACGAGCAGATACCCGCCGGGATGGTGGACGATGCCGTTGGGGCCGGCCCCGCCGTCCTCGAAGCGGTGGAACACGCTGGCGGCATGGTCGGCGTCGACGCGGTAGAGGACATTCATCCGCGTGTCGGTGACGTAGGCCGTGCCGTTGTCGGTGACCGCGACGTCGTTGGCGAAGTGCATGGCGTCGTCGCCGGCGCCGACGGTCGCGGCCAGATCGATCATCGCGATCCGCTCGCCGGTGGTGAGCTCGTAGATGCCGAGCTTCGCCTGACCGACTCCCCCGCTCTGGAAGACGGAGCGGTCGGCGTTGGCCACCAGCAGCCGGTCCCGCGGCTCGTCCGCTTCGATGCCGACGGACGAAACCAGCTCCTCGTCCTCCACCAGCGCCTCGACCCGACCGTCGGCGTGAATGCGGAAGACGGACCCTTCGGTGAGCGACCCGGTCAGCAGACGCCCGTTCATCATGTCGTACTCGACGCCTTCCGGAATGAACCCGCCGCGCTCGGCGACGATCACGTCCGGCAGCATCTCCGCCGCGGCCGGCGCCGCCGGGGGCTCGACCTCCGGAATCGCGGCCGCCGGCTCCAGCTCCGGCTCGGCGCCGCATCCGGCGACGAGGGCACACGCAACGGCAACTACGAGGAACTGAGTGCGCATCGGATACTCCACGCTGAATCGTTGTTCGCCACGTCCAGACTCTGGCTAGTATAGGATGGCGCGACCGGCCGCCGATTCCGGCACCCACGAGAGACCGACCCATGCGCGACTTCCTGGCCCAGACTCTAGCCGAGAGCCCGACCCGCGAGTGGATGGTGTACCTGCTCGGCAACGTGCCCGGCC
>WTGR01000013.1 GCA_011523485.1 Acidobacteriota bacterium | reverse complement strand
GCGCATAGAACGCGCCTGGTCCCGCCGGGCGATCGTCTGGCTCTCGGGCGTCCGTCGCGTCGGCAAGACCACGCTCGCCCGCATGCTGCCGGATGCGGTGCATCTGAACTGCGACCTGCCCTCCGTCGGACGGATGCTCGCCGATCCGGAACTGTACTTCGACGGCCAGCCGCCGGGAGCGGTGCTGGTTCTCGACGAGGTGCACCGCCTGGACGATCCCAGCCGCCTGCTGAAGATAGCGGCCGACGCCTATCCGGGGCTTCGTGTGCTGGCGACCGGATCTTCCACGCTGGCCGCGACGCGCAAGTTCCGCGACGCGCTCACGGGGCGGAAGGAGGCCGTGCACCTGTGTCCCGTGCCGTGGGACGAATGCGCCGACTGGCTCGGGGCCCCGGACCTCGACCGCCGCCTGCTGCACGGTGGCCTGCCCGAGCCGCTGCTCGCCGCGCGCAAGGAGCCTGCGTTCTTCAGCGAGTGGATGGACAGCTTCTACGCGCGCGACGTGCTGGAGCTGTTCGGTGTCCGCAATCGCCGCGGGTTCCTGGCGCTGTTCCGGGTGCTGCTGCGCCAGAGCGGCGGCCAGCTCGACTACGGCCGCCTGGCGACGCTGAGCGAGATGAGCCGCCCGACCGTCATGTCGCACGTGCAGGCGCTGGCGACCGCCCATGCCGTGCACTTGCTGCGTCCCTTTCACGGCGGCGGCGCGGGCGAGATCGTCAGGCGTCCCAGGTGCTACGCCTTCGACACCGGCTTCGTCACCTTCGAGAAGGGTTGGGACCGCATCCGCGACGACGACCGCGGGCTGCTGTGGGAGCACCTCGTTCTGGACGCCCTGCGCATCCGGTTCGGGGACGAGCGGGTCTTCTACTGGCGCGACAAGGCGCACCGCGAGGTCGACTTCGTGATCCGCCGCGCCCGCGATCGGGTGGATCTGGTGGAGTGCAGGATCAATCCGGACCAGGTGGAAGCGAAGGCCATCGATGCCTTTCGTGCCCGTTACCCGGAGGGGAACGACTACGTCGTCAGCCCCGGCGTGAAGCACCCCTACCGCATGCGGCGAGGCGGTCGCGTGCTGAAGGTGTGCGGCGCCGCGCACTTGTGACGGTCGCCTGCCATTCCGCCGTCCGGAGTGCAGGCGTCACCGGCTGCCAATGAGTCGGTTCATCCCGTCCGCGCCCGTAGCGGACGAACCGTCATGAGGAAGAAGGAGGCAAATGCTCGGACAGCGCCTCAGGCTGGCCCGGAAGAAGGCAGGTTTCTCGATGCGCGAACTGGCGGAGCGGCTGTCCCCGCCGGTCACCGCGCAGGCGATCAGCAAGTACGAGGCCGGCCGGATGATGCCGAGCTCGGCGGTGTTGATCGGCATCATGCACGCACACGGCTCGGGACGTGAGGAATCATCCACGATGGCTGGCCGACCGGAATCGCCTGTGACTGGTGCGGCTGGACGGACGTGAAGGGCGGCCCGGTGTCGGTCCGGCACGCCCCATCAAAGTAGTGTATTCGGTCTTGCGGTCCCCGCACGTGAGATATGATTGGTGCAGGTATGGCTCAAGAGCACCTGACAATCCAGCAAGCGGCCGAGCGGGCCGCGGGAGCTGCTGATCGGGCTGATCGGGCCGCCGACCACGCCGACCGACGGGCCCGCGACGCAGACCGAATTTCGCGCTGGACGGTCGGGCTCATGCTTGCAACCGCTCTGCTCCTCCTGGGACAGGGGTTCGCGGTGCTGTTGCAGATCGGCGAGGTACGGACCGAGGTCGGCGAGGTACGGACCGAGGTCGCCGAAGTACGGACCGAGGTCGCCGAGGTACGGACCGAGGTCGCCGCGGTGCAGGACGAGGTCGCCGCGGTGCAGGACGAGATCGCCAACATGCGGACGGACATCGCCGCGATTCGTGCGCGGCAGGCCATGTCCGTTCCCCCGCGTCCGCAGTAGGCCTCTACCGCCAGCGGAAGATTCTGAGCGCCACGCCGAAGCTCGCCGCGCCCCACGCCGCGAGGATGAGCAGGTCCGGACCGTTCGCGATCAGCCCGTTCCCGTCCAGCATCACGCCCCGCAGGGCGTCGTTCAGCGCGGTCAACGGCAGCGCCTGGATGAACGGCTGCATGGGGTCCGGGAAGTTCGACGAGGCGAAGAAGACGCCGGAGCAGATCCACATCGGGGCCATGACGACGTTCATGATGCCGGAGACGCCCTCGATGGTCTGCGCGCGGCTGGCGGTGAGCAGGCCGATGCCCCCGAAGGTCATCGCCCCGAGCAGCGAGACGGCCGCGAGGCTGGCCAGAGAGCCCTCGATGGGCACGCCGAACATCAGCCGGGCGAAACCGACGAGGGCGACCAGCTCGAGCGCGAGCAGCACCAGACGCGCCGTCACGAGGGCGGCCAGGTACTGGTGGCGCCGCATCGGCGTGGCGATCAGCCGCTTGAGCAGCTTGCGCGTGCGTTGCACGACCAGCGTGAAGCCGATGCCCCACATGCCGGTTCCCATGATGTTCATGCCGAGCAGGCCGGGGATCAGCCAGTCGATGTAGCGGCTGCCGGGGGCGGTGACGGTCTCGTTGCGGCCGGTCCAGACGTCCGTGCGGCCGGCGGCGCGCTGCAGCAGGTCGTCCACCGTCTGCCGGGCCAGCCGGCTCTCCGGCCGTGTCGGGTCGTAGCGGTACGTGGGCGGATCGCCCGGCGCGACCACGACGTGCGCGAGCCCGTCGCGCAACGCGGCCGCCGTCGCACCGGGAGCGAGGGACACGATCTCGACGTTCTCGTGCGCCGCCAGCGCGTCGAGCAGCTCCGCGGCGCCGGCTCCCTGCTCGACGGCGACGGCGACCGGCGCCTCGGAGGGCGATTGGAAGGCTATCCCGAGCGCGAGGGCCATCAGCAGCGGGAAGATGAAGACCCAGAAGATCATCTCCGGCTCGCGCACCAGCAGGAGCAGCCGGGTGATCGTCATCTCGACGAACGGATGCCGCGGTTCCACGGATTCCGGCTCAGTCATCGCGGAGTCGATGTCCCGTCAGGGCCACGAAGACGTCCTCGAGGGTGGCGGTGCGCGTGGCCAGCGTCTCGATCTCGACGCCGGCGTCCGCGGCCAGTCCCACGAGCGCCGGCAGCGTGCGGTGCAGTGCGTTCGCCGTGACGGTCCAGGCAGCCGGCGCTTCGCCCGCGCGGACCGTGTCGACGCCGGGCAGCGCGGCGAGCCGCTCTTCCAGGCCGGCGGATGCCGGCGCCTCGCCGCGGGCGAACGCGACATCGACGATGTGCGGTGCGCCGATGGAGAGGATCAGCTCGTCGGGACTGCCCTGTGTGACGATCCTGCCCCGATCGACGATGGCGACGCGATCGCACAGCACGTGCGCCTCGTCCATGTAGTGGGTGGTCAGGAGGATGGTGCCTCCCTCGGCGCGATAGCGTTGCAGCAGCGCCCACAACTGCCGGCGCGACTGCGGGTCCAGGCCCGTGGTCGGCTCGTCGAGGAACAGCAGGTCCGGATCGCCGACCAGCGCGCAGCCGACGGCGAGCCGCTGCCGCTGGCCGCCCGACAGCTTGCCGACCCAGCTCTTGCGCTTGGCCTCCAGCTCGAGCAGCCCGAGCACGTCCTCGACCGGGCGCCCCCGCGGATAGAAGGACCGGAACAGCCTGAGCGTCTCGAGCACGGACAGCTTCTCGTCCATCTGCGACTCCTGGAGGTGAATCCCGAGCCGCGCCCGCAGCGCATCGTCGTTCCGGCCCCACGCGCGGCCCAGAATCCGTACCCGGCCGGCGTCCGGCGCGAGCAGCCCCTCCAGAATCTCGATGGTCGTGGTCTTGCCGGCGCCGTTCGGTCCCAGCAACCCGAAGCACTCGCCGCGCCGCACCTCGAGGTCGAGGCCGTCGACCGCCACCACGTCTCCGTAACGCTTCACGACGCCGGCGCAGGAGACGGCCGGCTCGGCGAGCCCCGTCGCCGCTCCCTCTGCGCCGCGCGCCGCGGGGCCCGGAACGCTGCCGGCGTCGGTGAGACTTTCGTTCGCGCCGCCCGCGTTCATCGGTCCAGCGCCGGCGTCGTCGTCGGCGGCTCGCGCCGCCGCGTGTCCTGCTCGTAGGCGTGGCCCAGCTCGAACAGGGTCGCTTCGGCGAACGGCCGGCCGAGCATCTCGATCCCGATCGGGAGCCCGTCGGCCGTCAGCCCGGCCGGCAGAGTCAGCGCCGGGAATCCCGTGGCCGGGCTCAGGAAGCGGTTGTTGCCGCGCGCGTACTGATCCTGGGTGTTCGCGTTGGTCAGGGCGTCGGGCGCGATCACGGTCGTCTGATGGTCGAAGGTCGCGTAGACGAGCGCGTCCAGGTCGTCGTCGGCCATCGCCGTCAGGACGCTTTGCCGCAACCGCTCGCGGGAGTGCAGGATGGGCAGGTACGCGTGGTCGTCGGTCGACTTGCCCACCACGTTGATGAGTCCCCGCGCCCGCCAGGGGGTGACGACGCCCGACAGCAGGATGTCGCGGAGGTTCTTGACCGGCGCGTTGGGATGCTCGGCCAGGTACGCGTTCATCGCCCGTTCGGTCTCGAAGTTGTTGGTGGTGTACACGCGCTGCGCCGATTCGAGGCCGTCGATGGTGACCGGGTCGACCACGGTGGCGCCGAGCGCCCGCATGTCGTCGAGGGCGCGGTCGATCAGGGCCCGCACCTGCTTGTAGTCCTCGGCGTCGGGATCCGTCTTGGGGTCCATCGATTCGCGGATGACCCCGATGCGCGCTCCCCGCAGGCCGTCGGCGTCGAGGTTCGCGGCATACGAGTCGGGCACGTGACCGGCCGCGTAGGCGGTGACCGGATCGTTGGCGTCGTAGCCGGCGATGGCGTCGAGCAGGAGCGCCGCATCGCGGACGGTGCGGGTCATCGGTCCGAGGGTGTCGCTCGACGGGTTCGCCGGCATCATCCCGAAGCGGCTGACCAAGGGCAGCGTGGGGCGCAGGCCGACCAGTGCGTGGACCGCCGCCGGTCCGCGGATGGATCCGCCGGTGTCCTCGCCGATGCCGACCATGCCGAAGTTGGCGGCGATGCCGGCGCCGGTGCCGCCGGACGAGCCGCTCGGGTTGCGGGTGGGGTCGTAGGCGTTGCGGATGATCCCGAAAGCCGAGCCGACGTAGCGCGAGGCGAACTCGCCCATGGTCGTCTTCGCCAGGATGAGGGCGCCGGCTTCCTTCATGCGCACGACGATGGTGGCGTCGCGGCGCGACACGAATCCCTCGAACAGCGCCGAGCCGTAGGTGGTCGGCAGGTCGCGCGTCTCCACCTGGTCCTTCAGCAGCACCGGGATGCAGTGCAACGGGCCGGTCGGTCCCGACTCGGCGTAGGCCGCGTCCAGGTCGTCGGCCCTCTCCAGCGCGCGCGGGTCGATCGCCTGGATGGCGTTCAGCGCCGGGCCCGCCTGGTCGTAGGCCTCTATCCGGTCGATGTAGCGTTGCACCAGAACCCGGCAGGTCAGCTCGCCCGACGCGAACGCCGCGTGCACGTCGGCGACCGTCGCCTCGAGGAGCTGGAAACCCTGGGCCGCGGCGACGCCCGGGACGAGCAGCCAGGCGGCGGCCAACATCGCCGTCCACTGCCTCGCGCTTCCGGCGCGTTGGTTGATTCGGTAGCTCGCAGCCGTCCTTCTGCTTCGCGTCACGGTTGTTCCCCTTTCGCCTGCCGGCTCCGGGGGACTATGTCACGCGCGGCGCACGTTGGAAAGCGCCGCCGGCCTCCGGCGTTGCGAGGTGGGGCCGGAAAGCAGCGGACTTTCGCGCCCGATCGTCCTATCATGGGCGGTAGGACGCAGCGTCCATCCGGTATAGCGTCCTGCGGGGACAGGCGCGGCGTTCACCCGGCATGCGAGGGGACAGCACCATGGTCGTCACCGGAAAGGCGCTCCCGCGGCGCACCGTGTTGCGCGGACTCGGCGTATCGCTCGCACTTCCGTTCCTCGACGGCATGGTCCCCGCGCTCGCGGCGCTGCGGAAGACCGCGGCGACGCCCGGTCCGCGGCTCGGCGTGGTCTACGTGCCCAACGGGATGCGGATGGAGCACTGGATCCCCGCGACGGAAGGCACTGATTTCGAGTTTCCCCTCGTCCTGCAGCCGCTCGAGCCGTTCCGCCGCCACGTGCAGGTGCTGTCCGGGATGCACGGCGTCGCCAGCGCCGGCCCGCACCCGCGGGCGTCCACCCGTTTCCTGACCGGCGTTCCGGCCAAGCCGGAGAACGGTGCCGACGTGCTGGCCGGGATCTCGATGGACCAGATCGCCGGGCGCGTTCTGGGACGGCGGACGCAGCTCGCCACGCTGGAGCTGGCCATCGACGGCCGCGATTTCAGCGGCTCGTGCGGCAACGGGTTCAGTTGCGCCTACACCAACACCATCGCCTGGGCCGACGAGACGACCCCGCTGCCGATGGAGAACGACCCCGGCGCCGTGTTCGAGCGGCTCTTCGGCGACAGCGGCAGCACCGATCCGGCGGTCCGGCGGGCGCGGCTGCGGAAGGACGCGAGTCTGCTCGACTCGGTCACCGAGCGCGCCCACGACCTGTCGCGCGAGCTCGGTCCGGGCGACCGCCGCAAGCTGGGCCAGTATCTCGA
>WTGR01000746.1:4800-6586 GCA_011523485.1 Acidobacteriota bacterium | reverse complement strand
CGAAGAACGCGGCGGCGTACTCCGGCAGGTTGGGGCTGTAGATGGCGAGCACGTCCCCGCGCCCGAAGCCGCGCGCGGCGAGCCCGGCCGCGACCGCGCGCACGGCGGCCCGGAGCTGCGCATAGGTCAGAATCCGATCCGTCGGGCCGTCGATCAGCGCCGGCTTGTCCGGCCAGCGGTCGGCATGCTCGAACACGTGCTCGTGCAGCGGCGTGACCGGTATCTCGATGTCGGGAAACGGACTCCTGTAGATCATCGTCCTCTCCGGCGCGATCCGCAGCGGACGCTGGCCGCAACGCATCGCGCGGGTTCGCGGCCGGCGCGTCAAGTGAGCAACGAGCCGCCGTCCACCGGAATCACCGCGCCGTTGGTGTACGCCCCGGCCCGCGAGGCGAGGTAGATCGCGATGCCGGCCATGTCCTCCGGACGTCCGATGCGCCCCAGCGGGCAGGCGGCGGTGATGTCCGCGCCGTACCGCGCGAGAATGTCGCCGGTCATCCGGCTCTCGAAGAATCCGGGGGCGACGGCGTTCACGGTGATGTTGCGGGGGCCGAGCTCGACGGCCAGCGTGCGGGTCAGGTGGTGCACCGCCGCCTTGCTGGCCGAGTAGGCGAACGTGCCGGTCCCGACGCGCCGCTGTACCTGCAGGCCGTCCATCGATCCGACGTTGATGACGCGGGCGGGGTCGCCGTCCGCCGCGCCGCGCTCGAGCAGCGGCGTCAGGTCGCGCGTCAGCAGGAACGGCGCCGCCACGTTGAGCCCGAGCACCTTGTCGAACGCCGACGCCGGGTACTCGGCGTACGGCGCGCCCCAGGCCGCCCCGGCGTTGTTGATCAGGATGTGCAGGCGCGGCTCGCTGGCCTCGATCGCCTCGACGAGCGCGGCCCGTCCGTCCCCGGTCGCCACGTCCGCCGGCGCCGCGCGGCACGGGCCCAGCGCGGAGAGCTCCGCCGCGGTCCGGTCGCAGGCGTCCTTCTTGCGCGAGGAGACGTAGACCGTCGCGCCGGCCTGCACCAGCCCCTCCGCCATCATGCGGCCGATGCCGCGCGAGCCGCCCGTGACCAGCGCGACCTTGCCGGAGAGCGAGAAGAGCGACGCGACGTCGATGCCCGCCATGGGGTGCTGATTCTAGCCCGACAAGCCTCGCCGAACGCGATCGCAGCGGTCGCGCTACGGCCTCCGCTTGCCACCCGACCGGGCCTGATGGACGCCTGCGCGTTCTACGGCGCAGAATCCCGGCAGCCGTCGTGCGGGCTGCCCGCAACCCGTTTCAGTCCCACTCCTTCTCGATGCCGTGCCCGCGCGCCGCATCGCCGTGCAGCGGGGTGACGAACCCGAGCAGACAGCCGTCCGAGCCGTCCTTCAGCCGGTGGCAACGCACCCGGATGGGGTCTCCCGGCAGGACGTGGTTGCGCGCGATGCCGTTCCTGGTGAGCCCGGCCGGGTTGGTGGCCTCCATGGCCCACAGGGCCGGCTCCTCGCCGTTGTCGTCCGCGACTTCCAGGAAGATCCAGGAGTGCGGGTTGATCCAGTGCACTTCGCTGACCGTACCGTCCAGGTGGATGAAATCCGTGAGCTCGTAGTTGCCGTGCGAATGATGCGCCCCGGTCGGGACCACGAGGGAAACCGCGAGGACGGCTGCCGTTGCGATCGAGATCTTGCTGGTCATCATCGGACTCGCGGCGGTGTCGGAAAACCGTTGGTGTAGATCGACTCGTAGCGGATGCCGTTGCCGTCCGCGTCCAGGAATTGCAGCGATTGCTGGAAGAGTTCCGGTCCCGGCCGG
>WTGR01000746.1:0-4700 GCA_011523485.1 Acidobacteriota bacterium | reverse complement strand
TAGAGGCGGCTTTCGTGCATGTAGATCGCCGCGAAGGTGCGCGAGCCGTCCGCGTCCAGGAATTGCAGCGATTGCTGGAAGAGTTCCGGTCCCGGCCGGCCCGTCGTGGCCGTCGCCTCGAGAATGTAGAGGCGGCTTTCGTGCATGTAGATCGCCGCGAAGGTGCGCGAGCCGTCCGCGTTGGTAAGCTGCAGGTGTCGGCCCTCGACCAGGTCCACGAAGTTCCAGCCGAAGAACGTCGGCGTCGCGTCCCGCTGCAGGATCTGCCACGTCGCATAGTCGATGGCGCCGCGTACGTCCACGATCCACGACCCGACGCCCGTGTAGTACGCCCCGGTGCAGCCGGTGTGCACGTCCGGCGGGCACTCCTTCGCTCGCTCGGTGTGGATACGCTCGGCGTCGGTGTAATCGACGACGGTGACCGAGTAGCGGGTCGAGCCGTCCTCGTAGGCGTGTACGCGGGCCGGGAACTCCGCCTCGTACTCGGAGGTGTAAGCGACTTCCTCGACTACCGGCTCGCCGGGCAGATTGACGCTGAAGAAGTCCGCCCGGCTCGCGTACTCGCCCCAGCCCTGGGCGAGGAGCGGTCCCGGAGCGCACAGGATCAACGCGGCCGGAACGATTCGCATGAGGCGCACGGCTTCATCCTCCCGATCAATCCCACTGCTCTCGCTTGCCGAAACCATCCCCATGCTGCCAGAAAACGGCGCGCGTGCACAGCGGGAAGTGTTTGCGGGCGCGCCGTTGGTCTCGATGCTTCGCGCCCCCGCGGGCTCGGACACCGGAGCGCCGCCCCGCGCACGGCGGCGCCGGGGACGGCGGTTTCCGGGCTATGCTGTCGCGACGCCGCCGCCGGAGCGTGGGACGGAGAGAGGGGCTCGATGTCGAATACCGGTAACGCCTGTGCATGGCGACGTCCGCTGGTCGGGGTTGCGGCGGCGGTGGCCTGCGTCGTCACGCTGAATTGCGCATCGGCGGGCGTGGGCCGCGGGACGGCGGCCACGGACGGCGGCTCGGCCGCGTGGACCGCGAATGGTGGCGGAGCGACGACCGCCGCCGTCCCCGAAGCGACGACCGCCGCCGTCCCCGAAGCGACGACCGCTGCCGTCCCCGAGGGGCAGGAGTCGACCGCGCTTCGGATCCGGCCGGTAGATCCGGCTGACGGCGCTGCGTGGACCGCCGAGGTCCGGTCCGGCATCGAGGCGTTCGGCGTCGAGCCGGAGCGGGCGACGAACCTGCTCCGGGCGCTCGCCCGGCATCCCCCGGCGCTGCGCGGTCTCGGGCCGCTCGCCGCCTACCTGCGCCAGCGATCGATGGTTCCGGCCGTCGATCAGCTCCTCATGGGACTGCGCGTCGCCTGGCTCTGCCGATCCGAGGCGCTCTGGGCGGAGCTGGCCGCCGAGGCGCGCGGGTTCGGCCTCGGCGACCGCGACCTGCGGCGGGTAGCAGAAGGCCCCGAAGCCGGGTGGGGCGCCTGGGACGCGCTGATGCTCCGCGCCGCCGACGAGCTGTACCGCGACGCGTTCCTGAGCGACGCCTCCTGGGACGAGCTCGCCACCCGCTTCAACGTCCCGCAGCTCATCGACACGATCTTCAGCGGGGCCGAGTACATTCTGCTGGCCACGCTGGCCAACAGCCTCGGCGTGCAAGCGGACGAGCGGTTCGCCGACCGGCTGCCGGCGGACGTCCCGCGCACGATGGGGCCGGCGGGCGCGCCGCCGGCGCCGCTCGCCGCGCCGCGGCTCGATCCGCTCCCGCGCGACGCGTGGTCGGCGGAGGTCCGCGGCCTCCTCGATCCCGAGGATTCGGGTGGGCCGGTTCTGAACCTCCATGCGACGCTTGCCCGGCATCCGATCTTCTTCCGTCCGCGGGCCGTGCAGTCGGCCTACATCCGGACCGGAGCGACGCTGTCGGACCGGGCTCGCGAGATCCTGATTCTGCGCATCGGCTGGCTCTGCGGGTCCGAGTACGAGTGGTCGCAGCACGTGCGGGCGGCGCGACGCATCGGGATGACGGACGAGGAGATCCGGCGGATCGCGGTCGGCGCGGACGCGCCGGGCTGGGATCCGTTCGACGCGGCGCTCATCCGGGCGACCGACGAGCTGCACCGGGACGATACCGTCTCCGGGGCGACATGGGCGGCGCTTTCCTCGAGCTACGGCGTAGCGGAGCTTATCGACGTCGTGATCACGGTCGCCGGCTACCGGATGGTCTCCATCGCCCTCAACTCGCTCGGCACGCAACTCGAACCCGATCGGCCGCGCTTTCCCGACGTGCCGCGTTGAGGTCCGGTTCCCGATTCGGCGCCGCGTGCAGCTTCGGCGCGAGATGCCGGCGCGTCCCGCATGGCGTCGAGGCGGGCCGGCCGCGATCAGGCCTGCCGCGGATAGATCTGCTTCGTCTCGACGATGTCGTAGTGTTCGAACACGTCGTTGACGAGGTAGGGATCCTGCGCGTAGGTCGCCTTCGCCTCCTCCAGGTTGTCCGCCTCGAGGATGATCAGGCTGCCCGCCACGTCGTCGGCGCCGCGCAGGAGCGGGCCGCCGTGGCGCAGGCGTCCGGCCTCGTCCAGCCGGTTCATGTGCTCGATGTGCGCCGGACGGGTCCGTGCGCGGCGGTCGGGATCGGGGTCGCGGGCGATCAGGGCATAGAGCGGCATGGCGTGATGATTCTCCAGGCGTTCGCGGGAGTCCCCGGGGCGCGCGCCCGGTAGCGGCGGCGCGGCGTTCGCCGTATTGTAGGTGACATGGGTGGACCGAAGCATGAGACGGGCGGGCGGCCGGGGCGCGCCGTGGTGTGGTCGTGGTGCCTGTACGACTGGGCGAACTCCGCGTTCACGACGCTGGTCGTCACGTTCATCTACTCGGCCTACTTCACCGCGGCCTTCGCCGAGGATCCCGGGCGGGGAACCGCCCTCTGGTCGCGCGGCATCATGGTGAGCGCGCTGGCCATCGCGGCGCTGGCGCCGATAGCGGGCGCGCTGGCGGACCGGGGCGGCCGGCGGAGGTATCTGATCCTGTGCTCGCTCCTCTGCGTCGCCGCGACCGCGGCGCTGACGTTCGTGCGGCCGGACCAGCCGAACGCGGTCGTTATCGCGCTCTCGGTGTTCGTGGTGGCGAACGTGGCGTTCGAGCTGGGGCTGGTCTTCTACAACGCCTTTCTCGCGTCTCTCGCCCCGCCGGCGCGGATCGGGCGCATCTCCGGCTACGGATGGGGGCTCGGCTACTTCGGCGGGCTGGGCGCGCTGGCGGCGGCGCTGGTGGTGTTCGTGCCGGAGACGCCGCTGTTCGGGATCCCGACCGACGAGGGCTTCAACCTGCGGGCGACCAACCTGCTGGTGGCGGGCTGGTTCCTCCTCTTCAGCATCCCGGCGTTCCTGTACCTGCGTGACGGGTCGGGGACGGGCGGCGGCGTCGACGTCGGCCAGGCCTTTCGCGACCTCGCGGCCACCGTGCGCCATCTGCGGCGCTATCGGCAGGTGGTGCGCTTCCTGGTGGCGCGCCTCCTCTACAACGACGGCCTGGTGACGATATTCGCGTTCGGCGGCATCTATGCGGTCGGCACCTTCGGTTTCAGCTTCGCGGAGCTCGTGACGTTCGGCATCGTCCTCAACGTCGGCGCGGGGTTGGGGGCGTTGGCGTTCGGCTTCGTCGACGACCGCATCGGCGGCAAGGCCACCATCGGACTCAGCGTGGCCGCGCTGTCGGTGGCCACGCTGGTGGGAGCGCTGGCGCCGACCAGGACCTGGTTCTGGGTCTCGGCCATCCTGGTGGGGATCTTCATCGGGCCGAACCAGTCGGCCAGCCGGTCGCTGATGGCGCGCTTCGTCCCGGCGAAGCACGAGTCGGAGTTCTTCGGCTTCTTCGCGTTCTCCGGAAAGGTGACCTCCTTCCTCGGCCCCGCGTTGCTCGGCGTGCTGAGCGACGTCTACAGCCAGCGCATCGGCGTGGGCAGCCTGCTGGTCTTCTTCGTGCTGGGCGGCCTGATTCTCTGGCGTGTCGACGAACGGGAGGGCATCGCGGCGGCCGGCCGGGCGTAGGAATACGCCGGCAACCGGCGAGCACGGCGCCCCGGTTCCGAGTTCCTCCCCGGACTGCCAGGTGGTAGAGTAGGAATGAGGGAGTGCCGCGGCGTGCCGATACGCCGAGGCGCATCTACTGGGAGGCTGCCATGAAACGTCTGGTCACCTGGAGCGCGGCGCTGGTCGTCGGCGTGTCGTTGATAACCGGGGTCGCGTCCGTGACGCTGGCCCAGGATGCAGAGTCGTGGATGCGGGTCGACTATCTGCAGGTGCTGCCCCGCGAGCTGGACGAGTTCATAGAGTTGCAGCTCGAGGAGGTCAATCCCGCTCTGCAGCGCGCCGGGGTGCCGTGGCGCTCGGCGTGGCGCACCGCGGAGTTCGGCAACACGTACGAGCGGCTCTTCGTGACGCCGATGGAGAGTCTCGCGGACCTCGACTTCGGCGGACCGCTCGGCCGTGTTCTCGAGCCCGACCGGCTGGCGCGCATCGCCGATCGGGTACGCCGCACCCTTGCCAGCCGGCAAAGCTACGCCGTGCGGTATCGTCCGGACCTGAGCGTCGAATCGGATGACGTCAGCGGGCTGTCGCTCGCCTGGATCACCAGCGTGCAGGTGGCTCCGGGCCGGAACGCCGATTGGGAGGCGTTCCTTCAGGAGAACACCCCGCAGTTCCGCGGCGC
>WTGR01000622.1 GCA_011523485.1 Acidobacteriota bacterium | reverse complement strand
AGTGGTGGGCGAGCTGGTATCCGGGGCAGGAGCCGGGCGGCGGCGGCTACGTCGCCCAGCGCATGATGTCGGCCCGCGGCGAGCGCGACGCGGTCATGGCGACGCTCTGGTTCACGGTGGCGCACTACTGCCTGCGCCCGTGGCCGTGGGTGCTGGTCGCCCTCGCCGCGCTGGTCCTCTATCCGGACCTCTCCGATCGCGAAGCGGGCTACGTCCTCGTCCTGCGCGACCACCTGCCGTCGGGCTGGCGAGGCCTCCTCGTCGGCGCGTTCTTCGCCGCCTACATGTCTACCGTATCCACGCAGCTCAACTGGGGCACGTCGTACCTGGTCAACGACCTGTACAAGCGGTTCGTGCGGCCGGACGCCGGCCAGACGCACCTGGTGCGCGTCTCGCGCCTGACGACCATCCTGGTGATGGCGGCGAGCGGAGTGATTACCTTCGGACTCGAATCGGTGCGCCAGGCGTGGGAGTTCGTGCTCGAGTCCGGCGCGGGCGTCGGCCTGGTGCTGATCCTGCGCTGGTACTGGTGGCGGGTGACCGCGCTCTCGGAGCTGACGGCCCTGGCCGCGGCCGCCGCCGGTTTCGCCTACGTGCGGTTCTTCACCACCATTCCGTTTCCCGACTCGCTGCTCTATCTCGTGCCCTGGACGACGACCTGCTGGATCGCCGTCACGCTGGCCACCCCGCCCGAGCCGCTGGCGCACCTGGTCCGCTTCTACCGCCGCACGCGGCCCGCCGGCCCGGGCTGGCGCCGCGTGGCGTCCGCCGCGGCAGAACCCGCGCCGGCGCCCCTGGGTCCCGATCTCCGCCGCTGGGGAGCCGGCTGCGCCGCCGTCTACCTGACGCTCGCCGCGACGCACAGCCTGTTGTTCGGCTCGGTTCCCGGCGGGGCGGTGCTGCTTGTCGGCGCCGCCGTTTCGGCCGCGTGGCTGGTCAGGAGCCTCACCCGCAGCGAACCGGCGGGCGACTGACCGTCACCGTCATCGTCCGCCACCGCCGCGGCCCTGTCGGAACGCTCCCGGGCCGATTTCCGCTCCCCGCCTCGAGGGTCCGCCGAAGGGATCCGACAGACCCGGCTGCGGCTGCCCTGCCTCGCCGCCGGCCTCTCCCACTGCCGAACCCTCGCCGAGAAAGACCCAGTCGCTGTACCTCGACTGCCCCTTGTAGAGGGCGATCGAAGCCTCCTCGCTGCGGCTCACGACGCCGGCGATGTTGCCGTCCACGCCCCCGGGCTCGCGCTCGTCCCGATTCGCGAACGGCCGGACGCCCCGCATGAATCCCGGTCTGTTCCGCGCGTCGTCGTCCGAACGCCGCGCCCCGCGCCCCGCTTCCGGGGTTGCGCCGCCCGCTGGCGACCCGTTGCCCCCCGCACCGCCGAACTCCGACAACTCCGACTGCAGAATGAGGCGGAACTCACCGCCGGCAGTCATCGGATCGCGGTAGGCGCGGCGCAGGAACCTGCCCTCCACGAGCGTATCGACGTCGGGTGGATAGGCGCCGGGGGTCTGCCGCTGATAGAGCATGATCGCCCGCGCGTACTGCTCGCCGCGGAAGATCAGCTCGGCCTCGCGCTCGCGCTGCGCCGCGTGGCGCCAGGCGGGGAGCGCCATCGACAACATGAGGCTCATGATGGCGAGAACGACGAGCATGGCCGCCATCGCGAACCCCCGCTGCCCCCGCAGTCGCCGGCGCATCTTCACGCGGTCCCTACCAGTCGGCGTAGGTGGTGCCGTCGAGGGCGATCCCCTCGGATCCGCTCCTGATGTCATAGACGCCCTGCACGAACGGATCCGCCGGATCCGGTTCCGCCGGCACGACCACCCAGGTCCCGGACGAGCGCGTCATCGGATCCTCGGGAATCGCACGCAGATAGCCGGCGCTCACCAGGGCGTGCAGATCCGGGGGGTATTCCCCGAGGTCGGCGTAGTGCTGATCGATGGCGTCGCGCATGCGGAAGAGATCCTCCTTGAGCACCGCCTCGCGCGCGCGCGCCACCGCGTTGCCGTAGCCGACGAGGGCAATCGTCGACAGCACGGTGATCAGCGAGATGACGATCGTCAGCTCGATGAGCGTCCAGCCGCGCGCGTTCCGCCAGTCCCGCATCGTCTCACCAGTCCCGGTAGCGCGTGCCGTCGAGTGCCGTGCCCCGCGACCGTGTGTAGACGTCGTACACATTGTCCCCACCCCAACGTGTCGCGTCCGGATCGTCCTGGTAGGAGCGCAGGCCCCAGTCGGTGCCTTTCGTCATCGGGTCGATCGGAATCCGCCGCAGGAAGCGCAGCACGCCGCCGGCGTTCTCGTCGACCGGCTCCACGCCCTCCACCAGTGTCTCGAGGCTGGGCGGATAGCCCCGGTTCTCCGGATCGATATCCGTACCGCCGATGACGCCGAGGTCCACCGCGTCCTTGTAGCGGTCGATGGCCGTCCGCATCTCGCGCAGGGTCCGCCGCAGCTCGGTTTCCCGCTGGCGCTGCATCGTCACCTGCGCGAGCGGCGCCACCGCCGACGCGAGGATCAGCAGAATGCTGCTGACCACGAGCAACTCGACGAAGGAGTAGCCGCGCGTTCCGCGGCCAGGGCGCCCGCGCACACGCCGGAGCGCGACCCTCCACGGGCCGCTTCTGCGGCGCGGACTGCTAGCGCTCGACGCGCTCCGCATGGTCATGGTGTCGATAGTACGTGGAGAGCACCAGGTTCAGCACTTCGCCGGCCTCCGACTCGTCTCCCCGGCTCAGGACGATCTCCTCGATGACGAGAAACTCGGGCGCGGTCTCGAGTGCGTGGATGAAGCGGCGGATGTCCCGGTAGGCGCCGCTGAGCAGCATCGAGACCTGCAAGCGCGCCAGGAGGCTGCCTTCTTCGCGGTCCGTCGCCGAAGCGCGCCGTTCCATCAACAGCGCGTGCTCGGACGCGAGCCCCGCGAGTCGGGCGAACGTCAGCGCGCGGGCGCCGGCCAGGTCACGCGGCAGAATCTCCCGGTGGAACGCAAGCAGTCCGGCCTCGGCGCGCGCCATCCCGTCCGCCGCGAGGCGCGCGGTCTCGAAGCGCCGTCGCGCCGCTTCCAGTTCGGCGGCGGCCGCCGCCGCGCGCAGACCGGCGTTCTCCACCCTGACGAACTCCGGATAGACCACGAGGGCATAGAGTCCGGCGTCGACGATCAGGCCGATCGCCAGCAGCAGGGCGACGACGCGCTTCTCCGCGACCACGCGCCGAACGAACGCGAGGGTCCGGCTCATGCTCCCTCCGCGAGCTCGTCCCGGCCGGCCGTCGTTTCGTCGAGGCGCACGAGGCGCCCGCGCAACTGCGCCCGGTACATGCCCTCCTCGTTCAGCTCGCCCTGCCGGGCCAGCACGTCCGCGAAGACTCCGGTCTCCTCGAGTCGTCGGATGAACTCCTCGATGTCGGCGACGGTGCGGCCGATCACCGCCAGATCGACGCTGGTCCCCTCTTCGTCCGCGTCTGGACGAACCGCCGTCAGCATCACGCCCGCCGGCAGGGTCTGCTCGATGACGTTGAAGAAGGCGGTCCACGAGAACAGCCGCTGCTCGATCAGCCGGTTGACCTCTTCCGCCGCGGCGACCACCGTGGCCCTGGCGTCGCGGGGCATCTCCCGCTCGAGTCGCGCCGTTCGGGTCGAGACGGCGGCCGCTTCGCCTTCCGCCGTCTCCGCCGCCAGCGTCAGCTCGCCGTGCGCCCGCGACAGCGCCACGACGCGGACGATCTCCGACGCCAGGATCGCGACGATCGCGAGCCCGAGGGCCGCCACGACGAGATGGACCGCACGTTCGTTGTAGAACGGTCGCGTCGCCAGATTCATCCTCGCCACCTCATGCCGGCGCCCGCCGCGACGGACGCTCTCGGAGGAGCAGTCCCAGGGGCGCCGCCAGGCCGTCGAGCGCGGCGGCATCGAGCCCGTCCCGGTCCGGCAGCAGGCGCGCGAGCCGCTTCGCAATCGGCTCCACGGCAATCCCGAGCCGGCCCTCGATCACCCGCCGGATGGCCTCGAGACCGTGCCGCGCTGCGCCGTTCCCGGCGATCAGCGCGTGGGAGAGCCCACCGCCCCCGAGCCGGTCCTCGTAGTACATCGCCGTCTGGTGCACGAGGTCGCCCGGCGGCTGCCCGTCCGCCACGGTCCGGAACAGGAGCGGATGCCGATCGCGCACCACGGCGAGCGTGCTCGAGCCTCCACCGACGAGCACGAGCAGCCAATCCGCGGTCGGGTCGGTCGCGCCGCACGCGACCGCCGCCTCGATCAGGCTGAAGCCCAGCAGGTCCACCAGCCCGGCGTGCATTCCCGCCGCCGCGCAGACCCGCTCGTACTCCTCGACCACCGCACGGTGCGCCAGAACCGTGACGAATTCCTGCTCGTCCCGGGCGGTCGTCCGGCCCGGCATCCAGTCCACCTGGGCCTCGTCCACGTCGAACGGCACGGTCTTGCGTACCTGCCAGCGCAGCATGGGGTCGAGATCCGCGGCCCGGGCCGGCACGCTGGCGAACCGCACCATCGATACCTTGGCCGCGGCATCCGGCAGCAGGAGCCCGATCCGGCGCGGGCGGCGTGGAAGCCGCCGCAGCACGCCGTCCAGTGCTTCGGCGACCGCGGCCGGGTCCGCGAGGTTCGTACCCTGGACGGCGGGCGTCACGGCTCCCGGGGGCAGGGGCAACCGCGCGTGCCCCCGCACCAGCGGCCCCTTCGGGCCCGATTCCACGTGCACCGCCGCCACCTGCTCCGGCGCGATCGAGACGGCGACCGCCGGACCGGGGGTCGTGAACAGTGACCGCAGCAGGCTGCTACGCAACGAAGGTGACCTTGTTGATTTCGTGCAGGGTGGTCCTCCCCTGCAGTACCTGCTCGACCGCCGATTCGCGCAGGAAGCGCATGCCGGCGTCGCGCGCCGCCTGCTTTATCTCCGACGTGGGGCGCCGCCCCAGGATCAGCTCCCGCAGGTGGTCGCTCAGGTCGAGCAGCTCGCATATCGCGGTGCGGCCCCGGTAGCCGGTCCCGCCGCACTCGATGCAGCCGCCGCCCGCGTAGAAGGTGTGCTCCGCCGCGATGGCCGGATCGATCTTCGCTTCCCGGAGCTCTTCCTCCGGGACCGTCACCGGATGCCGGCAGTCCCGGCAAATCGTCCGCACGAGGCGCTGCGCGAGCACGCAGTTGAGGGCCGATACGAACTGGTACGCCTCGACACCCATGTGCAGGAACCGGCCGAGCACGTCGATGACGTTGTTCGCGTGCACGGTGGTGAACACCAGATGGCCCGTGAGCGCGGATTGAATCGCGATCTGCGCGGTCTCCGGGTCGCGGATCTCCCCTACCATGATCTTGTCGGGATCGTGGCGGAGAATCGAGCGCAGGCCGCGGGCGAACGTCAGCCCCTTGCGCTCGTTGATCGGGATCTGGGTGATCCCCTTGAGCTGGTACTCGACCGGGTCCTCGATGGTGACGATCTTGTCCTCCAACGAGGTGATCTCCGCCAGCGCCCCGTACAGCGTCGTCGTCTTCCCGCTGCCGGTCGGACCGGTCACGAGCACCATGCCGTACGGTTCCGCGATGGCGCGGCGGAAACGCCGCAGCTCGTCCGCGGGGAAACCCAGGATGTCGAGCCGCAGCTCCCGGAACTGCTCGCTGATCGATTCCTTGTCGAGAATGCGTATGACCGCGTCCTCGCCGTGGATGCTGGGCATGATCGACACCCGGAAGTCGATGGTCTTGCCGGGCATTCGCAGCTTGAAACGCCCGTCCTGCGGCACCCGTTTCTCGGCGATGTCGAGCTCCGCCATCACCTTGATGCGCGACAGCACGGCGCTGTGGAACTGCTTGTCGATGGGTCGCATCGCCGCCTGCAGCACGCCGTCGATGCGGTACTTCACGTGCAGGGCATCGTCCTGCGTCTCGACGTGGATGTCGCTGGCGCGCCGCTGGATCGCCGTGTAGATCATCGAGTCGACCAGCTTTATCACCGGGCTGATGTCGCTGGTCAGGCGTTCGACGGTAAGACTCTCCTCGGCCGCGTCCTCCTCTCGGAGAAGCTGCAACTGGAAGCTCTCGGTGGCCTCGTCGAGCACGCGCTGCGAGCTCTCGCTCCGGGTGAGGATCGACTCGATGGCCGAGGGTGTCCCGACGGTCACGGTCACCGCCGACCCGAGCAGCAGCGCCAGCTCGTCGATCAGCGGCAGGTCGGTCGGATCCGACACGATGATCTCGAGCGCATCCCCGGTGCGCCGCCGGGGAACGAAACGATAGCGCAGCATCAGGTC
Organism: Acidobacteriota bacterium; assembly: GCA_011523485.1. The sequence continues at coordinate 336 of WTGR01000622.1, read as the reverse complement.
GGCGGGTATCGACCGCAGCAGATCCTGATCGACGTAGTAGCGCTCCATGTCGACGTACTCGAGCCGGTACCGCGCGGCGAGGTCCCTCGCGCGGGCGACCTCCGCCGCAGCGTCGACGGCCGCGGCCGGTCCGCCCGCGGCGGTGTCCCGCTCCATGCCGGCAGGTGCGGCCGATGGCGCGCGATCGGCGGTCATGAGGCGATGGCTCCGAGTTGCAGCAACGGCCAGTACAACGCCAGGAGCAACCCGGCGATCACGATGCCCATGATCACCAGGAGCAGCGGCTCGATGAGCGTCATGAACCGCCCGAGCGTCGTCTCGATCTCCTCGTCGAAG
>WTGR01000457.1 GCA_011523485.1 Acidobacteriota bacterium | reverse complement strand
CTGATGGGAGCTGCGACCACGCGGCTGGGCCTGGGTGCCACCTGCTCGACCACCTACTACCAGCCGTTCCACGTGGCGCGCATGTTCTCCACCCTCGACCACATGAGCGGCGGCCGGGCGGCCTGGAACGTGGTGACCTCGCTCAACGATTCCGAGGCTGCGAACTACGGCGCGGACAGGGTGATCGAGCACAACGAGCGCTACGACCGCGCGGACGAGTTCATGGAGGTGGTGCTCGGCCACTGGGATTCGTGGGATGAGGGCGCCATCGTGCTCGACAAGGAGCAGGGAGTCTTCGCCGACCCGGCAGGCGTGAGCCGCCTCGACCACGAGGGCCGCTTCCTGCGCTCGCGCGGGCCTTTCACCGTGCCGCGCACACCGCAGGGGCGTCCCATCGTGATCCAGGCCGGCCAGAGCGGGCGCGGGCGGCAGTTCGCGGCACGCTGGGCCGACGTGATCTTCGCGATCTATCCCACCCTGGAATTCGGACGGAAGGCCTACGCGGCGACCCGCGATGCCGCGATTGCCGCCGGCCGCGACCCGGACACCTGCCGCGTGGCGCCGGCGGCCTACGTCACGGTCGCCGAAACCCAGGCGGAGGCGGAGGAGAAGGCCGCCTTCATCGCCGGCCTCGCGCGGCCCATCGACACGCTGGCGCTGCTCTCAGAAGCGCTCAACTACGACTTCGCGACCAAGCCTGCGGGCGAGCCCTTCAGCGACGAGGAGATGGCCTCCATCAGCGGCCTGCAGGCGATCCGCGACCGGGTCGTGACTATGAGCGGCAACCCGCACCCGACGGTCGAGGACTTCGTGACTTACAGCCGGCGCGGCACCGTGAACGAGATGCCGCATTTCGTCGGCACGCCCGCCGCCGTCGCCGATCGGATGGCGGAATGGTTCGAGGGCGGGGCCTGCGACGGCTTCGTGCTCGCCGCGACCCACATGCCGGGCGCCTACGAGGATTTCGCGCGCCTCGTGGTGCCCGAGCTGCAGCGGCGCGGCCTCTACCACGAGGACTACGCCGGGCCCACGCTGCGCGAGAATCTCGGGTTGGGAAACGCGCTATGATCGACCGATGTACGTGAAGAATGGCGCCGCGCACCTGCGTGCGCTCGACGAGGACCGGGCGGTCTATCTCGAAGGCGAGCTGATCGCGCGCGTCGCCGACCACCCGGCGTTCGCCTCCGCCTGCCGCTCGGCCGCGGCGCTCTACGACTTCCAGGCCGCGCCTGAGAACGTCGAGCGCATGACCTTTGAGACCGGGACCGGGCGACGCGCGAACCGCGCCTGGCAGATGCCGCGCAGCTACGACGAGCTGGTCGCGCGGCGCGAGGCGCTCACCGCCTGGGCCGAGCTGCACGCGGGCTACCTGGGGCGCTCGCCCGACCATCTGGCTTCGTCGATCGCCGGCCAGGCGATGGGGATCGAGGTTTTCGAGCGCCACGGCGCGCGCTACGCCCAGGCGCTCCGCGACTACTACGCGTATGCGCGCGACAACGACCTCTACCTCAGCTACGTCATCGTCAACCCGCAGGGCGACCGCTCCAAGGCCTGGGGCGAGCAGCCGAGCGAAGAGATGACCATGCGGGTCGTCGACGAGGACGCGGAGGGGGTCACGGTGCGGGGCGCCAAAATGCTCGGCACCGGCTCGATCATGGCCGAGGAGATTCTGGTCGCGAACCTGCAGCCGCTGCAACCGGGGGAGGAGCGCTTCGCCATCTCCTTCGCTCTGCCGCTCGCTACACGCGGCCTCAAGGTGCTCTCGCGCAGGAGCTACGAGGCGAGCGCCACCAGCCCCTGGGACTATCCCCTCTCCCACCGCTTCGACGAGAACGATTCCATCGTCTACTTCGAGGACGTGAAGGTGCCGTGGGAGCGGATCTTCGTCTACGGCGATACCGACATGTGCCGGGCGCAGTTCCACGACACGCCGGGGCACGCCTTCCAGAACTACCAGTCGCAGATCCGCCTGGTGGTGAAGCTCAAGTTCCTGGTGGCGCTGGCGCGGCGCATCGCCGAGACCATCGGCACCGCCAGGATGCCGCCGGTGATGGGGCAGCTCGGCGAGATGGCGGCCGAGGTCGCGGCCGTGGAGGGGCTGCTCTACGGCATGGAGAGCGCGGGCGGCATGGCGGGAGACTACTACGTGCCGAACACGAGCATGATGTACGCAGCCCAGGTGCAGACCCAGGCCCTCTATCCGCGCCTGATCGACGGGGTCCGCTCGCTCGCCGGCGGCGGCCTGATCATGCTGCCGTCCTCGGCGGCGGACTTGGAGAATCCGGACATCGCGCCCCTCTTCGAGCGCACGCAGGTCTCGGCGCGGCCCGGCGAAGGCGCCGCCGAGCGGATGGCGCTGATGAAGCTCGCCTGGGACGCGGTGGGCTCCGAGTTCGCCGGCCGCCACACCCAGTACGAGATGTTCTACGCAGGCGCCAAGTTCGTCACCACCGCACATTGCTTCAGGCGCTACGACTGGGCCGATGCGGACCGCATCCTTGAGGGGCTGATGGCCGGCAACGAGGACCGCCGCGACCCGTGAGGGTCGGGATCGTCAATCTCGGCGCCATCGTCTCCGGCGACTGGCGCAAGCCCTTCGTCGAAGGCGACGCGCTGGTCGCCGCCGACGGCCTGCTGGAAGCCGTGGGCGAGGTGCCGCCCGCCGCCCTCGACGGTTGCGACGTGGTGATCGACGCCGGCGGGGCGACGGCGATCCCGGGGCTGATCGACTCCCAGGTCCACGTCACCTTCGGCGACTTCACGCCGCGCCAGAACACCGTGGGCTACCTCACGAGCTACGTCCACGGCGGCACCACCACGGCGATCTCCGCCTCCGAGGTGCACGTGCCGGGCCGGCCGACGGACCCGGCCGGGGTCAAGGCACTGGCGGTCGCGGCCTTCAAGTGCTTCGAGCACTACCGGCCCGGCGGCATGCGCGTGCACGGCGGCTCCATCATCCTGGAGCCCGGCCTCACCCGCGCGGATTTCGACGACGTGCACCGCGACGGCGTCTGGCTCGCCAAGGCCGGCTTCGGCGCGGTGGAGACCGCGCGCGACTACGTGGCCCTGGTGCGGGATGCGAGAGACGCGGGGCTGCTCACGACGCTGCACACCGGCGGCGCCTCGATCCCCGGCTCATTCCCCATCACCGGCGCGGACCTGATCGCCATCGACCCCACGGTCTCCTTCCACATCAACGGCGGGCCGGTCGCCATCGAGGACCGCTACTTCGAGCAGGTGGCGGCGGAGACCGGGATCGCCATGCAGGTCTGCACCGCCGGCAACCTGCGGACCACGCTGCTCTGCGCCGAGATGGCGCGCAAGCACGACGCCTTCGACCGCTTCCTGATCGCGACCGACACGCCCACCGGCAGCGGCGTCATGCCGCTCGGCATGATCTACACCATGGTCCACATCGCCTCGCTCGCGGGCTTAGATCCGACCTGGACGATCGCCGCGTCGACCGGCAACGTGGCGGAGATCTACGGCCTCAACAGCGGTTTCCTCCGGCCGGGGCGGGATGCGGACGTGGTCATCGTCGACGCCCCGCTCGGCGCCACCAAGCCGGATGCGCTCTCGACCATGAGCAACGGCGACCCGGTCGCCATCGGTGCCGTCATCACCGACGGCATCCCCCGCTTCGTCGGCCGCAGCCGCAACACCCCGCCCACCACGCGCAAGGTCGCCGTCGCCCGCTGCGAGGTCCCGGCCTTCGATTTGTCGTAGCCGGTCGCGTTTGCGCGGAATCTTCTATTGAAGGGCGTCGATCGTCTGCACGTGGCCGCCTGCGGCGTAGGTCAGGATGGCGTAATCGGCGGTGAGCAGGGGGGCGCCGTAATGGCGGGCGGTTGCGACAATGAAGCGATCCGCCGGATCGGCATGGAATGCGCCCGGCAGCCGGACGCTCTCGATGGCGATCGCGGGTTCGATTGGAAGCAGTTCGATCCCCGGCAGGGCCAGCACCGCCATGATCCACTCTCGGACCTCGTGTGAGAGCCTGAGGCGGCCCTTCTCGGTCAGCAGGGCGATCTCCCATGGCGTGATGGCGGAGATGCCTATACCGTCCGCTTGCTCCGCCGCGGTGATCTTGGCGCGTGCGTCGGCGCCGAGCCGCCGTTCGTCCTCTATGGCCCAGATCAACGCATGCGTGTCGAGCACGATCACCGCACAGCGTTCCAGTCGGCGGGGTCGGCGGCGGGCCTGAAGGGGTCGTCGTAGGCCAGCACCGATCCCTTCATCGCTCCGATGATCGATTGACTCGCCTGTCCCGGCGGCACCGGCGACAACACGGCGACCGGTTTGCCGCGATTGGTGATTGTCACCGGCTCGCCATCCTCTCGCATCTCATTGATAATGCGGAGGCATTTCGCCTGAAACGCGGCCGCCGCGATTGTCTTGCCCATGATACGCGCCCCAGAATATTACGTATATATTATATGTACGCATAAACAGCGAACGCCGTCAAGCAACCGAGAAGCGCCTGCAGCGGGTGCCTAAGCGGCGCCCGCCAGCCTTCAGTCGAGCTCGTCTTCGGGGACGATCCAGGGTTCCTGCAGCGCCGCCTCGCGCCACTCGACGAAGGCCGGCAGGGTGAGCACGGCGCGGCTATAGGCGGCGCAGGTCTCGTCGAGGTCGACCCCGTAGGTATCGAGCCGGGTGACGACCGGCGCATACATGGCGTCGGCCGCGCAGAAGGCGCCGAACAGGAAGTTGCCGCCGGCGCCGTAACGGCTGCGGCAGTCGCGCCAGATCTCGCAGATGCGGGCGATGTCGCCCTCGACCCCAGGCCCGCGGCCCCGGCCCTTGAGGTCGGTACGCCGCAGGTTCATGGGCATGTGGTTGCGCAGCGCGGAGAAGCCCGCGTGCATCTCGTTGGCCACCGCGCGGGCCGTGGCGCGGGCCTCGCGGTCCTCGGGCCAGAGCCCGGCGTCCGGGAACAGCTCGTTGGCGTATTCGACGATCGCCAGGGTCTCCCAGACGGTGCGCTCGCCGTGCAGCAGCACCGGCACGCGCCCGGACGGCGAGACGGCGGCGATGGCCTCCTTCCAGTTCTCGTCGAACAGCAGAAGCAGCCGCTCGTGGAACGGGATGCCGGCGTGGCGGAGCGCAAGCCAGGGGCGAAGCGACCAGGACGAGTAATTCTTGTTGCCGATGACCAGGGTGAGGTCGCTCATGGCGTGACGCAGCTGCGTTCCGAGAAACTTGGGGCGGCGCACTATAGCGCCGCGCTCTGTACCGGCAATGGCGGGCGGTCGTGACCGGCGGGTCAGCGGGCACCGTTTGCAGCGTCCGCGTCACCGCCTCGGCGATCCTGTCGTCGCAGCTCCATCGCGGCGCACCGGGCCGAGGCCCGCCCAGGAGCCCCGCAAGACGCCACTCGGCAAAGCGGCCGCGCCTCAGGCCCAGCGTCTCGGTTAGTTGCTTGCGAAACAGCGCCCTAGCTGGCGGCTGAGGCGGCCCGGTAGTTCTGCCAGCGATCGAGCCAGGGTCCCTGGGGCGAGTAATCGAAGTCGTCCTCGTCAAGCTTGCGATAGCTCTGGATGCCGCCGGCCTGGTGCGCCATCCACGCCTCCCAGTCCAGCCGGTAGGAGGGATCGTCCGCCTTCCTCATCGGCGCGAGCTCGATCGCGCCGAGCCCCGTGGGCTTGCCCGGGTTCTGGTAGCGGATGTCCACGCTCCAGCGCACCCTGTCTGACGTGTTCTCGGTCGAGCGGTGGACCAGGTTGTTGCGGTGCCACAGCATCGAGCCCATCTTCATCTCGCAGACGACCCGCTCGCCCGGCGGCAGGTCCTCCTCCTCGATATAGAGGTACCAGGACTCCGCGTGGGCGGTCTCCTTCTCCGGACGGTGCGGGAAGACCGTGCCCGGCTTGTGCGAGCCGCGGATGACCTGGAGCGTGCCGTTCTTCTCGCTGACGTCGGTGAACGGGATCCAGGCCGTCGGCTGCAGCGTCTTCTCGGCGCCCTCCTCGAAGTAGGCGGCATCCTGGTGCCAGGGCACCGTCATCAGCGGCGTGTTGGGGGTCTTGGTCCGGACGACGCTCACGGGGTGGCCGGAGATGTCGGGCCCGATGAACTGCTCGACCATGTCCAGGAGGTTGTCGGACGACCAGAGCCCGGCGAGCCTGGGCCTGGTCTGCTCGCGGTTGTGGATGAGCGGCGCGATGCCCGACCATTCCTTCTCCAGCGACGCGAGCCGGGTGTAGAGGTCTTCGCCCTCGTGCTTGTTCTCGATCTTGCCCGCAGCGTAGAGCCGCTCGGCCCATTCGTCGACGATGTCCTCGAACTCGTCCATGACGGGCCGCAGCTCGTCCTGCGTGAACACGTCCTCGACGATGAGAAATCCGTCCTCGAAGTATTGTGCGACCTGATCTTCGCTCAATCGCATGGCGGCTCTCCGATAGCCGGTCTATGCGCCCAATTTAGCGGCGGGAGGAACCCGGTACCAGCGTCCCGCACGATGAGGCGCCGTCCCGGCTCGCACTCCGGGTATTCCTCTCGGCCAACTCCTGCTTCGTCATGCGCGGACATGCCCGGACTCGATCCGGGTATCCGCGCATCTCCTTCAACCAGACACATCGAACGCCGGGCAAACACATGGATGGCCGCATCAAGTGCGGCCATGACGAAGAAGGGGGCCGGTCTCGCGCCCGACGATTAAGGGAAA
>WTGR01000362.1 GCA_011523485.1 Acidobacteriota bacterium | reverse complement strand
CGTGCAGACCGACGACCACGTCATGATCCTGGTCGAGATGGTGCACGACGCGCGCGTCGTCCGGATGAATGCCGAGCACGCGCCGCCGGAGATCCGCAAGTGGCTGGGCGATTCGGTCGGCCACTGGGAGGGCGACACGCTGGTCGTCGACACCACCAACTTCACCGACACGCCGGCCCTGGGCGGTGCGTCCCGCAACCTGCACGTGGTGGAGCGCTTCACGCGCATCGACGCCGACACGCTGCTCTACCAGTTCACGGTGGACGATCCGACGGTGTGGAGTGCGCCGTGGAGCGGCGAGTACATCTGGCCCGCCACGCGTGACCGTGTCTACGAGTACGCCTGTCACGAGGCGAACTACTCGTTCCGGGGCATCCTGGGCGGGGCGCGGATCCTGGAGCAGGATGTCCGCGAGGGTCGTCAGCCGTAGCGATGCCGCGGGCCGGTTGCGCTCGCGTTGCGGACGATGCAGCGCCGCCGGCGGCAGAGAATCAGGAGTCCATGGAGGATCTCATGCGTAGCCCACTACGGACGCCGGCCGCGATCGCGTGCGCGATCTCCGTCTTGGCGGCAGCGCCCGCGCTGGCCCAGTCCACCGACATTCCCCGCACCGCCAGCGGCCGCCCGGACCTGTCGGGCACCTACGACATCGCGACGCTGACGCCGCTGCAGCGCCCCGAGCGCTTCGGCGACAAGGCGTTCCTGACGGAAGAGGAGGCGGCCGAGATCGCCCGCCGCGAATTCGAGCGCAACGCCAGCCGCAACGAGGCGAGCGACCCCAACCGCGAGGCGCCGCCCGCCGGCGGCGACGGATCGCCCGGCGCGGCCGGCAACGTCGGCGGCTACAACACGTTCTGGATCGACCGGGGCAACGACGCCTACCAGATCGACGGCCAGTGGCGGACGTCGATCATCGTCGACCCGCCCAACGGCCGGCAGCCGCCGCTGACCGACGCGGCGCGGGCCCGCCAGGCCGAGCTGGCCGGCTTTCGCCGTCCCAACTCGGGCACGGCCTGGTGGATGCTCGAGAACGGGCCCGACGCCCCCGGCCCCTACGACGACCCCGAGATCCGGCCGCTCGCCGAGCGCTGTCTGCTCGGCTTCGGGTCGACCGGCGGGCCGCCGATGCTGCCGGTCCTCTACAACAACCTGAAGCGCATCGTGCAGACCGACGACCACGTCATGATCCTGGTCGAGATGGTGCACGACGCGCGGGTGATCCGGATGAACGCCGAGCACGCCCCGCCCGAGATCCGAAGCTGGCTGGGTGATTCCGTGGGGCACTGGGAGGGCGACACGCTGGTCGTCGACACCATCAACTTCAACGACACCCCCGCGCTGCGGCAGGCGACGCGCGACCTCCACGTGGTGGAGCGCTTCACCCGCCTGGACGCCGACACGCTGCTCTATCGCTTCACGGTCGAGGACCCGAACGTCTGGAGCGCGCCGTGGACCGGCGAGTACGTCTGGCCGGCCAGCGACACCCGCGTCTACGAGTACGCCTGCCACGAGGCCAACTACTCGTTCCGCGGCATCCTGGGCGGCGCGCGGATCCTCGAACAGGACGTGCGCGAAGGTCGTGTCCCCGAGCCGCCGCGATAGGCCCCGGGCCGCCCCCGGGATCCGGCCGTGCGGCCGGTTGGCGACAGAACGCCGACAGAGAACGAAGCAACGAGAGAATCGGAGGCAAACGACATGAATACGAAGCCACGCCGCTCATCACGACTCACGCTCTGCGTGCTCGCCGCCGGCCTGCTCGCGATTGCCGGGACCAGCATCCCGGTGGTCGCCCACCACGCCTTCGGCGCCGAGTTCGATCCGAACCGCCCGGTCCTGCTCCGGGGCCCCATCGTCCGGGTCGAATGGGTAAACCCGCACACCTGGATCCACTTGGAGCATACGAACGAGGACGGCACCAAGGAAGTGTGGATGGTCGAGGGCGGCACGCCGAACACGCTGCTGCGGCGCGGCCTGCGGCGGGATTACGTGCAACCCGGCACGGTGGTGGTCGTGGACGGCTATCAGAGCAAGGATCGCACGGCCCGAGCCAACGCGCGCGACCTGACCTTCGAGGACGGCCGCAAGTTCTTCATGGGCTCGTCCGGCACCGGCGCCCCGTACGACAACGAGCGGCGGGATCGCTAGTCCGACAGCCTGATCGTGATTGCGGGGTGGGGCCTTCCGACGGCACGCCTCGAATCGAAGGGGCGGGTGGCTCCCTCCGTCGGCCACCCGCTCACCCTCCCCTACTCGTAGAACGCCGGCGCCGTCTGGAGCGTCTCGAACAGCGCCAGGTCGTGCTCGATCCAGAACGTGGCGTTCCGCTCGGCCACGAACGTCTCGACCTTCTCCATCGACTCCAGCGTCATCTCCGCGTCGAAGTTGAACGTCGGCACGCGGCGCTCCTCGCGGCTGAGCCGGAAGTGGTAGAGGTCGCCCGACAGCACCAGCGGCCCGGTCTCGGCGAGGTCCAGAAACAGCACCTGGTGCCCCGGCGTGTGGCCCGGCGCCGAGACGATCTGCACGCGGCCGTCGCCGAAGACGTCGTGGTCGCCGTTCAGGACCATCCGCTCGAGGTTCCGCATGTTGTCCAGGAGCGGTATGGCCGCCTCGGCGCCGGTCCCCTCCGGAAAAGCCGCGTCGAGGTCGCCCTGCTGAACGAGCCACGTCCCACCGGTCACCTCGCTCGCGACGCCGATGTGATCGAAGTGGATGTGGGAGAACGCGACGTAGTCGAACGACCCGAGGTCGACGCCGAGGTCGTACTCGGCGAGCTGTGCGGCGAACGTCCGGTCGAAACGCTGGCCGCTGTCGCTCCAACCCTCGGTCTCGGCCGCCGCCGACGGCAGGCCGCCGTCCCACAGCAACGTGCCGGCGGGATGGTCGACGACGTAGCAGGGCACGATCAGCTCGCGGACATCGGTCTCGTCGTCGGCGATGCTGAAGCGCTCGACCGTGTCGAAGCGCAACCGCCCGCACTCGAAGACGTACAGCTTGAGCGACTCCTCGGCAACGGCCGGCTCCTCGGTGGCGGGCGCGGGCGCCCCTCCGCCGCCGCACGCGGCGGCGAACACCGCCACGCACAGAACGGAAAAGAGCCTGGCAGGCACGCTATGGACGTGGCAGTCGACTGGCATGACGTCCCTTGTCGCGGTGCTACTGGGCGCCGCCCGCTTCCCGCTCCTCGAGCCGCGCGCCGCCGAGGATGCCGGGCATCGAGTAGTTCCCTTCGTGGCAGGCGTACTCGAAGATGGGATCCAGGGTCGACTCGTGGAGCAGCTCGACCGTCCACGGCCGCGTCCAGGTGTCGGCGTCGTTCAGCGTGATCTCGTGCCGCAGCACGTCGGGGCCGATCCGCGTGTAGCGCTCGACCAGGTGCAGGTTCTCCGTGGCGCCGCTGAAGCGCGTCTGCGGCGAGTAGTTCAGCGTCTCGACGACCAGCGTGTCCCCTTCCCAGCGGCCGCGGGCGTCGCCGGCCCATTGGCGGATGTCGTCGTCGATGTGGGGGCGACCGTCGATCGGGATGACCCGCGTGAAGTGGCCCATCTCCTGGAAGATCGCCACGTGGGTCGGCGTCTGCACGAGCTGGAAATAGCTGTTGTAGCCCGCTCCCATGCGCGGCGCGTCGAAGTGCAGGCAGCGGTCGCCAAGGGTACGGTCCTCGGGGCCGTCGGACGGATGCTCGGCCGCGTAGGCCCGACGCTCGGCCGCGCGGGCCGCAGCATCCTCCGTCAGTGCCGGAATGCGCCCGTCGGGGGGATCGATGATGAGCGACGTCCGGTTGTCGAGGTGGCGCTCCACCAGCCAGAACGCGTTGTAGTTGCCGGTGACGACGTCGAAGTCCTGGAACTCGGGATTGCCCAGCGCCTGCTGGATGAGCCGATCGCCCAGCAGATCGCCCGCCTGCTCGTTGTCGCGGAACTCCGCGATCCGCTGCGTCAGCTCCGCGAGCTCCTCGTCCGAGAGCGTCGCCTGCCCCGCGAGCTGCTCCGGCCGCTCCATCGGGGTCGCGCTGTTGTTCATCCAGATGCCGGACAGATCGGGCTGTCCGAAAGGTGTGCGGGGCGCCGTATAGTCCTGGCCGAACGCCGCGGCCGGCGCCAGCGCGAGAACGGCGGCCAGCGCCGCCCATGCCGTGAAACTGCGGCCTTTCATCGAAACCTCCCGTGCTCCATCGTGGGAATACCGTCGGCGAGGCGCCGCCGGCCCGTCATCCGATGACGATAGACGGCTGCGCGCGCGGGCGCAAGCGCTCCATGGTACAGTCGCCCGACATGTCGATGCCGCCCTCCTGGCAACGCTGGCTCCGCCAGCCGCAGTCGGTCCGGCTGCGAAGGGCCGTCTTCCAGGTACACCTCTGGTCGGGCCTCGGCATCGGCCTCTACGTTATCGCCATCTCGATCAGCGGCAGCATCCTCGTCTACCGCAGCGAGCTGCGCCAGACCTTCGAGCCGCAGCCGCGCCTGGTCGAGATCGTCGGCGAGCGGATGACCGAAGAGGAGCTGACCGCGGCGGCCGAGGGCGCCTACCCGGACCACAGCGTACGGCGGGTGATCCTGCGCGACGACCCGGCGCAGGCCAGCACGGTCACCATCGCCCGCGACGGCGAACCGTCCCAGATGCTGTTCGACCCGTACACGGGCGAGGACCTCGGCCACCGGCTGCCGCTGCCCTACCGCCTCACGACCTGGCTGCTCGACCTGCACGACAACCTGCTCGGCGGCCAGACCGGCCGGCGCGTCAACGGCGTGGGGGCCATCCTGCTCACGCTGCTGGCCCTGACCGGCTCGATCATCTGGTGGCCGGGCGCCGCCGGCTGGCGCCGCGCCCTCGTGGTCGACTGGGGCGCGAACTGGCGAAGGCTCACATGGACCCTGCACGGCGCGATCGGCATCTGGACCCTGCTGTTCGTCCTGATGTGGGGCGTGACCGGCATCTACTTGGCGTTCCCCGAGCCGTTCACCGCCCTCGGCGACGCCATCGAGCCGTTCGACGAGGAATCGTTCGAGCCGCGCACCGTCGACATGATTCTCTACTGGGTCGCCCGGGTGCACTTCGGCCGCTTCGGCGGCACGGTCACCAAGATCTCCTGGTTCGCGATCGGCCTGCTGCCGCCGGTGCTGTTCGTCACCGGCGCGATCATGTGGTGGAATCGGGTCGTCCGGCCCCGGATGGCGCCGGATGCACCCCGCCGCGCCGCCGTACCGGCCGCGGCCTCGAAGTGAGGACAGAGCCATGCACATTCACCATCGACGTCGGTTTCCGCGCTTCGCCGCCGGCGCAGTCGTCATCACCGTACTGCTCACCCTGACACACGCCATGACCGCAACAGCCCAGAACCGCATGCCTCCGCTGGCGGAGGATCAGATGACACCGGAGCAGTTGGCCGCCGTCGAGGAGTTCAAGGCGGCCCGCAACACCGACCGCTTCGGCGGCCCGTTCATGGTCCTGCTCCGCAGCCCCGAGATGATGAACCGCGCGCGCAACGTCGGCGACTACGTCCGCTTCCGCAGCGTCCTGCCGCCGCGCCTGAGCGAGTTCGTCATCCTGCTCACCGCACGCCACTGGACGCAGAACTACGAGTGGTACGTGCACGCCCCGATCGCCGAGCGCGAGGGGCTCGACGCCGCCATCATCGAGGCGGTGGCCGACGGGCGCCGGCCGGCGGAGCTCGCGGGCGACGAGGCCGCCGTCTACGACTTCTGCATGGAGCTGCTGCGCAACCACGAGGTCAGCGATCCGACCTACGCGCGGATGGTGGAGCACCTGGGCGAGAACGGCGTCATCGACGCCATCGGCATCCTGGGGTACTACCAGATGCTGGCAATGGCGATGAACACGGCGCGGACGCCGCTGCCGGAAGGGGTGGAACCGGGGCTGCTGTCGTTTCCGCGGTAGCGTTGTCGTTTGCGAAGGTCGGCTTCCCGCTCCAGCCGCGCATCGGTCTCCATCTCGTCCACCAGTTGACCGAGTCTGACGGGATCGAGACCCGCCCGCATCCCGAGCTCATGCGGTATCGTGCGGTACCCCTTCGCCTTCAACCTGGTTCGCATCATCCGGACGGGATAAGGGGCGGGTGGCGCCCAGTACCACCCACCCGTCCGTTCGCACCAAACGCACGGTGACGGTCTACTCCGGCAGCGCCAGCGACACCAGCGACCCGGGCAGCCGGTTCGAACCGCCCGCGATCGGGACGACGATGTACTGACGGCCCTCGTGCATGTAGCTCATCGGGATGCTGGTGGCAGGCGCCGGCAGCTCGACGGTCCCGAGCCGCGTGCCGTTGGCCTTGTTCACCGCGTACAGCAGCGGCCGGGCGCCGCGTCCCTCGCTGTACATCAGCAGTGTTCTGCTCACCAGCGCCAGGGCCTGGCTGCGCACCCCGGTATTCGGGAGGTCGACGCCTTCCAGGGCCGGGTGGTTCCGGATCCGCTCCGGCGTGTCCCCGTTGGGGATGGTCCACAGCGTGTCGCCGGTGTTCATGTCGATGGCGGTGATCCGGCCGTAGGGCGGCTTGAACAGCGGCAGCCCCTGCGGGCCCTGCAGGAAGCCGTTGTCGGTGGCGTACTTCGCCACGGTGCGGCCGATCGGGTTCGGATCGGCGGCGTCGCCCACCTCGCCCGGGCTCAGGATCGGCGCCGCGCACAGGGTCATCGACGCCGCGTAGAGGATGCCGG
>WTGR01000551.1 GCA_011523485.1 Acidobacteriota bacterium | reverse complement strand
GACCGAGGAGCAACGCCGTCCACGCGGGATGCATCGCCGCTCGAATGCAGCGGGGCTCTTGCCACGGGCTGCGAGGGCTGGCGCCGATTCTCGGCGCGCAGCCTGTGTGCGCCCTGCGCAGCAGGTGTGCGAGACTGGCGAGAGACGTGATGCAGCGCGCCAGCGGCGGCGATGGAGATGCTCAGCCATCGGGGGCCAGCCGCGAAGAGTTGAAGGAGGACGGAGCATGGATGTTGTGGCAAGCAGTATCGACCGTATTCGCGGCCGTGCGACGAAAGAAGCGCTGACGCCCATTCTGGTAGTCACCGCTCTTGTCGTCCCGATTCTGACACCCACGATCCTGGCCGAGCCGCAAGGGACTGACGGTCCGGCGTTTCTCGTCGCGTCCGTCAAGCCGAATCTGTCCGACGGCGACATGTCGGCCAATCTGTCTCCAGGTCGGTTCGACGCGCGGAACATGTCGGTCAAGAACCTGGTTCGGACCGCGTACGGAGTCGATTTTCAGCGGATCGTGGGTGGGCCCGACTGGATTGATTCCGACCGTTTCGACATTGCGGCGGTCTTTGACAGTGACCCTGGTTCCGAGCTGGAGATTGCGAATCGAACAGGCCGGCGGACGGCCTCGCCGGCCGATCGGAGCCGATTCAGACCGATGTTGCAACGTCTGCTGGCGGAACGATTTCGCTTGCGTGTCAGCAGAGGACTTTGGGAGCTTCCGCACTACGCACTGGTGGTGAGCCGACCCGAGACGTTCAGCGAGCGAGTTCGACCGTCCGGCGTGGACTGTGACGCGCAGTATGAACAACGGCGCAGAGAAGGTCTTCGCAGAGAAGAGCCGACCGGTCCGTACTGTGGGCTCCAACTCGTTTTGGGGAGCGGCGTCATTACCATGATTTCCGATGCGGCAACGATGTCCGACCTCGCGGGGTACTTGCGTCCCGACGTTGGACGTATCGTTGAAGACGAGACCGGGGTCGACGGTCGATTTCGAATCGAGGTTACATATAGCGATTCGCTGGAAGGGCAATTCGCGGGAGATGACTTCGCTGCGCCTAGCGGCGAGGCGTCTCTCGGTGGACTGTCCGTGTTCGTGGCCCTGGAGGAGCAGTTGGGACTTGCACTGGAGTCGCGCACGGGGCCGGTCGAGGTACTGGTCATCGAGCATGTGGAGCGTCCGACCCCGAACTAGCACGAACTGACAGTCGCGTTGGGAGTCTTCGCTGACGAGAACTCCTGCGGCGCAGCTTCTGGCCGCAGTCGGCTGCAGGCGGTTGGAGCCCTACACGATGTCGTTGTGCACCTTGGCGGCGTGGCTGGTGGTCGGTGTGCTTTCGTCCGCCGCCAGCGCAGCGGCGCAGACTCTGTCCGCCCTCCGGCAAGAAGGACGCGTCGTCTTCGGCGACATTCCCGTTCCCGGAGCGATTGTGACGGCCACGCGTGAGCAACAGTACCTTGAAACGGTCACCGACCGGGAAGGTGTGTACCGGTTTGTCGGGCTCTCCGAAGGGCGCTGGACGCTTCGAGTTCGCGCGTTGGGCTTTGCGCCAGGCAGCAGAAGCGTACTCGTGGAGCGGGGCGCACCGGCACTGACATGGCGCATCAGCATGTTGTCGGTCTCGGCCTTGGTCCATGAGCGGACAGGGGCAGCCGGCGACGAGCGGTCGCCCCATCCGTTGCCATCGGCTCGCGCCGGGAGTGCGAGTACGACACCGCCGTCAGGGCAGAGCGTGGACCAGGAACCGATCGAAGACGCGGGGACGGCGAGGTTCGGCTTGGCTGACGCTCTGGTGATCACCGGGAGCATCCACGATGGGTTGGCGTCGCCGTTCGCGCAACCGAGCGCCTTCGGCAACAATCGGCCGGATACCGAGTCGGTACATACCGGCAGTTTCAGCATCCTGGGCGGGACTTCCGCATGGGATGCACGGCCGTTCTCGTTCTCGCCGAAGCCCTCGCCAAGGCCGAGCTACGTCGATCTCGATTTCGACGCTACATTCGGGAGGCCATTTCGCCTGCCCGGGACGAGTCGCGACGGCTATCTGTTCATGAGCGGCGAACGGATCGTGGACGATCTCGTCCGTACACACTCGGGGTTGGTGCCGACGCTGAAGGAGCGCCGGGGCAACTTCTCGGATACCCGGGGCGCGTCGGGACGAAGCGTTCAGATATCCGATCCCGTTACAGGCCAGCCGTTCGAGTCGGCGACGATACCTGCGAACCGCATCAGTCCACAGGCGGAGGCGCTGCTGGCCTGGTACCCGAAGCCGAATCTCGGAGCCGGCGTTCTGCACAATTTCCAGACGCCGGTCGTGACGTCCGAGAGGAGGAGCCGTGTGCAGACGCGTCTGTCCCAGGCGCTCGATGCGCGGAACCTGCTGGCTGCACAGTTCTCGTATCGGCGAACGACGTCGGACGACACGACCCTGTTCGGGTTCAATCCGAGCCGCAGGGGGGCGGCGCTCGACGCGCGCATCCGATGGTCGAACCAGGCGCCCTACCGCGCCCGGCTCGGCATCGGATACCGGTTCTCACGACTGGCGAACGACGTCCTCCCGCACTTTGCGAACGTCGCAAACGTGTCCGCAAACGCCGGGATCGTGGGCAACAATCAGGATCCTGAGAACTGGGGTCCACCGACGCTGGAGTTCTCGGGAGGGCTTGCGACCTTGACCGACGCCGCGTACTCGACGTCGAGGGACACGACTCACGCATGGTCCGTCGACATGGGGCTCTCAAGTCGGAGTCGCCACAGTCTCAGGTTCGGCGCCGGCTTCAACCGGCACCTGACAACCAGCGTCGGCCAGCCGGACGCGCGCGGTCGGTTTCTCTTTACGGGTGTCGCCACCGGCTTGGATTTGGCGGATTTCCTCCTTGGTTTCCCCGCGGCCAGCTCGGTGGCATTCGGCGACGCGGACCGGTCGTTCCGAGGGCGCTCGTTCCATGCATTCCTCAATGACGACTGGAGACTGGCGTCCGGGCTGACGGTCGTCGCCGGGGTCCGTTGGGAGTATGCGGCGCCGCTGACCGAGCGCCTCGATCGGCTCGTCAATCTCGATATCGTCCCGGGCTTCATCGCTGCGGTTCCCGTGACGGCGGAAGAACCCGTCGGGTCGCTCACCGGCCGACGGTACGGGAGGGCGCTCGTTCGCAGCGATCGGTCGGGTTTCCAGCCGCGCCTCGGTCTGGCATGGCGGCCACGGGACGGGTCCTCGCTCATCGTTCGTGCGAGCTACGGGCACTACCTCGACGCGTCGTTCTATGGATCGCTGGCGGCGTTGCTGGCGCACCAA
The DNA here is from genome assembly GCA_011523485.1 of Acidobacteriota bacterium. The sequence goes on along the minus strand of WTGR01000551.1, from coordinate 3,388 downwards.
CCACCGTTGTCGACGACGGTCAACGTCGAACGAAGCGCTGTCACGAGGTTGACGCTGGCCAGCGGATTCCCTGCCGGGCGCGGCGTCACCTCGAACACGTACGCGGTCGATCCGGAGCTCCGCGCCGGGCTCGCGAGGATTTGGCGGGCGTCGTTGCAGTACGACCTGCCATGGTCGTTGACCTTCGTGACGTCGTACACCGGCATCGAGGGTAGCCGGTTGATGCGGCAGTCGCTTCCCAACACCTTTCCGCCTGGTGCGTCGAATCCGTGCCTGGGCTGTCCGGCGGGTTTCGTGTATTTGGAATCCGATGGAAGTTCCCGGCGACACGCTGGTCAACTGGCCGTGCGTCGACGGCTCCGTAGCGGCCTGGCGGCGAGCGTGGAATACACCTTGGCCAAAGCGGTCGACGACGGCGTCACGTTCGGTGGACCGAGTCTGCAGGGCGCAACCATCGCACAGGACTGGCTGAATCTCACCGCCGAGCATGGGCGGTCGCGTTTCGATCGGCGTCACACGGTGACCGCGGAGTTCGAGTACGCCCCCGGCGCCGCCCGTACGGCGCTGGGTGAAAGGTTGGTGGAGTTCCTGTTCAGCGGCTGGATGTTCACCGGCCAGCTCACGGTGGGCAGTGGCCTCCCCCTGACTCCGGTCTATCTCGCTCCGGTCCCGGGGACGGCGGTGAGCGGCACCATTCGCGCGAACCGGATCGACACCGTACGTACAGACGCACCGCGTGCCGCGTTCCTGAACCCCGCCGCCTACACCGCGCCCGAGGCCGGGCGCTGGGGAACGGCCGGGCGGCACTCCGTCAGCGGTCCTGCGCAGTTCGAACTGACCGCCGGCATTGGCCGGTCATTGTCCTGGGGCGACCGGTTCACGGTGGATTGGCGGCTTGAGGCGTCGAATGTGCTAAACCGCGTGACGTACGCCGCCGTGAACACGGTCGTGAACACCCCGCTGTTCGGGTACCCGGTGCTCGCAAATGCGATGCGCACAGTCCGGATGAGTCTGCACGTCGGGTTCTGACCCATGACGCCGGAGGACAGATGAGTCTTTCGTCCAGGTGTACCTGCGCGCTCCTCCTCGCCCTGCAGGTCTCGGTGTTCGCCGGGCAGCTCCCGGAAGAGCACGGCATACAGGTCTTCCGGAGCGGAACTGTGATGATGGTGCGCACGGTCAGCGTTACGAACGGTGACGGCATGCCGATCGAGGGGCTGACAACCCACGATTTCGCCGTCACCGAAGACGGGGATCCACAGGAGATCGCGTTCGTCGAGTTCCATCGGCTCTCGTCCGGCGTTCCCGTCCCTCGTGCGAGCGTGTCGTCGTCCATACCCGCACCGGCAACACGTGAAGTTCGTGAGCCACCCAATCGGCCTGCGCTCTCGCCGGCTGGGGCTGCGCCGCGACCCCGTCGATTCGTAGTGCTGTACTTCGATTTGTCGGCGCTGCTTCCAATGGACGGGCTACGCGCCTATCGGGGCGCCTTGACGTTTCTCGAGCAACACATGGAGCCTCCGGATCTCGTGGCGCTCATGACGTTTCAGCGCGGAGTCGTGCGCCTTCGACAGGATTTCACCGACGATCGTGAACGGTTGCGACGTGAAATCGAGACGCTCATCCACGGAGACCGTGGGCGTGGCGTCGAGTCGTTCGACACTGCCCCGGGGCTTGGTGTCTTCGGCCAAAACGACGTCGAATTCAACTTGTTCAACACGAATCGGCAGTTGTCGGCGTTGCAGACGGCCGTGACGATGCTCGCCGAGCGGGCCCGGCGGACGACGCTCGTCTACTTCGGTAGCGGCCTCGCGATCAACGGTTCGGCGAATCAGGCGCAGTTCCGCGCGACCGCGAATGCGGCGGTGCTGGCGAACGTCACGATCAATCCCGTCGATGCGCGGGGACTCGTGGCGCTCGCCCCGCTGGGGGACGCCGGTACGCCGTCCCCGGGAGGCGAGGCCCTGTTCTCCGGGCTGTCCGCCGCGACGTCGCTGCGGAACTTTCGCCGATCTCAGGATGTTCTCCACGCGCTGGCGGAAGAGACCGGTGGAACTGCAAGGTTCGACGACAACGATCTCGGTCCGGCGATTGCCCGCGTCACCCAGGGGGTGGTCAGTTACTATGTGCTCGCGTACTACAGCACCCACACTGAGCGAGACGGTCGCGCCCGCCGTGTCCGCATCGCCTTGAAGCGAGACCTCGCCGCGGAGCTGGACTATCAACAGGTCTATTTCGGCGAGAAATCGTTCGCGAACTTCACGGACGCCGACAGGGAACGCCAACTCGAAGAAGCGCTGATGTCTGCGAATCCGGTCACGGATCTGACCATGGCGCTGGAGTTGAATTACTTCCAGCTCAACAGCGCCGAGTATTACGTCTCGGTCTTCATCAAGTTCCGCGGCGGCGAATTCGAGTTCACGCGCCGTGGACGGTCTCGATTGGAGCTCGACGTGCTCGCGGAGGTGAGAACCGCCCACGGGGTGACGATTCAGAATCTTCGGGACAAGTTGGACGTCAAGTTGCCGGACGATACCGCGTCTCGGCTTGCTGCGCAACCGCTTCTGTACGAAACCGGGTTCACGTTGTTGCCGGACGACTACGTGATCAGGATCGTGGCCCGAGACGCAGTGACAGGAGTCCTCGGCACGTACGAGACGGCATTCACGGTACCGAATCTGGAGCGGGAAGAGCGTCTCGTTCCGTTGAGCTCGGTCGTGCTCGGCAGCCAGGAGTCTTGGCTGGGCGACGAACTGCACCGCGTCGGACCGGGCTCGCAGTGGAATGCCAGTCCGCTTGTTCACGACGGCCGCAAAGTGATTCCCAGCGTGACGCGCGTATTTCGTGGCGCGCGGGACTTGCACGTCCTGCTCGAGGCCCATCGGCGCCGGAGCGGGAACGAGACGGGGCCTCTCGCTGCCTTCGTCGCACTGTATCGTGACGACAAGGTCGTTCTCGAGACGATGCCGTTGATTGTGACTCGTGGAACCGAGCGGAGACCGTGGGTGCTGCCGTTGCATTTCGAAGTTCCGCTCGACACGCTGCCGAGCGGACGGTTTCGATGTCAAGTGACCGTACTCGACCCCATGGGGCAGAAGGTCGCGTTCTGGCAAGCGCCGATCATCGTCGTGCAGTGACTCGAACCCTTGGTCATCGCGATTCAGAAATCCAGGAGGTGTCCGTTGTCGCAACAGTCTCGGCGTGGTGGTGGTGGTGGATGGGATGGATGGCTGGACAAGATGGCCTCCATTTCCATGATCGTGGCGGCCGGCGTCCTCGTGTGGGTGGTGGTTAGCAGGCAACCGGCGTCGCAGGGTGCCCCAGTGAGTGTCGAGCACTGCTGTCCCATAGAACTTCAAAGTAGAGCGGCTTGAACCCTCTGTCTCTG
>WTGR01000289.1 GCA_011523485.1 Acidobacteriota bacterium | reverse complement strand
TCTCGGTGAGCGTCGACGGCTGGTTCGAGTTGTACCAACTGTTGCGCTCGCCGACGACGCCGTGACTGACGTTCAGGTTCCGGAAGAGATCGACGAGCTGGGTCGCCCCCTGCTGCTCCAGCGTCTCGCGGCTGACCACGGTCACCGCGTGCGGCATGTTGATGGCCGGCGCCTCGATGGCGGTGCCGGTCACCGCCACGGTGACTTCCTCGAAGAGCCCGCCGAGGGCCAGGTCGACGTCAATCGTGGCAGTGAGCCCCGCAGACAGCTCCACTTCGCGTTCCGCCCGCTCGAAGCCCGGCAGGCTGAACGTGACGACGTAATCGCCGGCGGGCAGCGCCGTGAGGCTGTAGGCCCCTTCACCGTCGGTGAAGGCCACACGAGGCCCCGGCAGCGCGGCGCTCGACGCCTCGACGGTCACGCCGGGAAGCACGCCGCCGGTGTCGTCGGTCACCGAACCGGAGATGCCGCCGTCCTGCGCCGCGGCGGCGAGCGGCGCCGCCAACAGGGATGCCACCATCAGTGTGATTCTCATCATTCGCTCCCACGTGGGCGGGGGCCCCGGACACGTTGCCCCGGCTCGGAGATGCCGCGCCGGCGAGGACGAGCCTCAGGTGCATTGTACGCGCGTTCTTGATCTCTTGTATTCGTGCAGACACGAAACCGCGTCGCTGTGTGTGCCCGCCCGCGCCGGTGCACGGGGGAGCATGCCGGAAACGCCGCGTGCGCAGAACGCGAGACGTCGTCGTCAGGACTCCTCTCCCCGAATCGCCCGCCGCGCGTCGAGGATGTCCCGGACGAGCTGCTCGACGTCCTTCTCGTCGATGAACGGGGAGAGGATGAAGCTCTTCAGGCCCACCATCGGCTCGCCGTAGTCGGTCTCCCGGTAGCAGTCGGTCATCGAGATGTGCACGCCCTCGCCGCGCATCGCCCGATCGTAGAGATACCGGAACAGCCGCCGGTTGTAGTCGTTGTGCCGCAGCAGCTCCTCGCGCGCGGCGGGGTCGGTGCGCTCGCGATCCTTTACGGTCCACGTGTCCACGCCGTCCGGGTAGACCCGGAAGACGGTCACCGTGCCGACGCCGTCGTCGTTGAGCACGGTGGTCGAGTCGTGCCCTTCGAGGTGCTCGCGCAGGGCTTCGGCCATCTCGACCAGATGGCCGAGGAGGACGCGGAGGCCGACCTGCCCGAAGAGTTGCAGGTTGGCGTACGCGGCGAGCACGCCGGAACCGCCCCGCGACGTCTCCAGCGTGAACACCCCGGGGTGGCGCTCGCCGCTCTGGAACAGGTAGGGCATCTGCTCCCGGCCGCGGACGAGGAGCTGCATGTCGGCCCGGTCGCGGGCGAGAAACAGGCTGGAGACGTACGGCGTGAAGCCGGTCTTGTGGAAGTCGATGCCGATCGAGTCGGCCCGGTGCAGCTTCGAGATGCGCCTCCGCGCCGCGGCGAGCGCCCGCACCGTGCGGGGGCGGAAGCCGAGCGGATTCTGCTCGAAGTCGTAGTCGTTGAACACGGACCACGCCCAGCCGATGACCGCGTCGGCGTGCACGTGCGGCGTGTAGCCGAGACCGTAGTCCTCGACCAGCCGGTCGCGCAGGTCGGCGATGGCCTCGAGGTCGTCGATGCCGAACGCATCGGTCGTGCCCATCGTCGCCACCAGGGCGACGATGCGCCGGCCCTGGTCGAGCGCCTCGCGGGCGGCGGCCTCCAGCCGGTCGATGCGGATGTCGTTCTGCAGGTGGGTCGGCACCTCGACGACGCTCTTCTCGCCGAGACCGAGCCAGCCGGCGACGTTCAGCCGGCAGTAGTGGCTCTGGGACGACGCGAGGATCACGCCGCCGGCGGGCACGCCGTTGTCCATCGCGTCGGGAAAGGCCTTCTCGATGCCCAGCTTCGCGCCGTAGAGCACCGTCCCGGTGCCGCCGAAGGTGAAGACGCCGGCGGCCCGCGCCGCGTCGTAGCCGACGAGCCGGGACACCATCGCGGTGGCCGCCGCCTCGGTCAGCATGAGGCCGTACGACGTGTCGTCGGAGACCAGGTTCGGGTTGTAGATGGCCGGCAGCAGCGATCCGATCACGCTCGGGATCGACGGCGGGGGAACGACGTTGATCTGCGTTCGCGGATGCCCCCAGATGGGCATGCCCTCGAGCTGGCCGACCAGCAGGTGCGCCACCTCCTCGACGCTGCGTCCCTCCTCGCCGAGCACGGCCTGCTCCGCCGCCGCGTAGTCCAGCGCGCGCGGCCGGCCGAGGAGCGGGACCTCGGACTTGAGGTCGTCGACCGCATCGAGCGCCCGGAGTATGGAGAAGACGAAGTAGGCGTCGTGCATCCGGTCCGAGACGGGCGCCGGGAAGGCGTCCCGCATCCGGGCCAGTCGCGCGTGGTAGGGTCGTTCGGTCACGCCGTACGGCTGAATCAGCCTTCCTTCATTCTACGAGCTTGCGCCGCAGAACGCAGCGCAGCGGTGTTCCGCCACGCAGGGTCGTGGAGCGGCGGGGATGGGCCGAGACGCCGAGCCGGCGCGGCGTTCGGGGCGCTGGCGCAGCAGTGGCGCAGCAGCGGCACGGCTGCACCACGGGCTCCCAGCCGCTACAATGCCGGTGGTCTCATGTCCCGCCCGCGCGTCGGTCGATTCGGGTCGCCGGAGGACGTTGCGTCGAGGCGACGGAAGTAGTGGTCGCTCCGACCGTCATCTCCCGCGCCGACCACGCGATCTCGCGGCAGCGGATCGATCCCGACGCGCTGAAGGTCCTGTACCGCCTGCGGAAGTTCAACCACACCGCCTACCTGGTGGGCGGCGGGGTGCGCGATCTGCTGCTCGACCGGCGTCCGAAGGACTTCGACATCGGCACGTCGGCCCATCCGCACGAGGTCAAGCGCATCTTCCGGAACTGCTGGATCATCGGCCGGCGCTTCCGGCTGGCGCACGTCAAGTTCGGGAACAAGACGATCGAGGTCGCGACGTTCCGCCGCCAGGTGCCGCCGGACGCGGCGCCCGCCCGCGCCGCCGCGGTTCGCGAGCCGGAGCCGGACGCGCCGTCCTCCGTCACGCGCGGCGGCCGGCGCGCGCGACCGCCGATACGGCGCGACAACACCTTCGGGACCCCCGAGGAGGATGCCTTCCGCCGCGACTTCACGATCAACGGGCTCTTCTACGACATCGATACGTTCGCGGTCATCGACTACGTCGGCGGGATGGCGGATCTTCGCCGCCGGCTCATCCGCTGCATCGGCGATCCGGACGAGCGCTTCGTCGAGGATCCGGTCCGGATGCTGCGGGCCGTCGCGTTCGCCGCACGGCTCGACTTCCGGCTCCACGGGCCGGTCCGGGAGGGCATCGCCCGGCAGCGCGCGGAGATAAGGAACGCGTCGCCCGCGCGGCTGGTCGAGGAGATGTACAAGCTCCTGCGCAGCGGCGTCGCCGCCCGCATCTTCAAGCGGCTGTCGCGGACCGGGCTGCTGCGCCACATCGCCCCGGAGGTCAACCGCCCGCGGTCGGCCGCGTTGTGGCGTTCGCTGGAGGCGCTCGACGCCTACCGGGCGCGGTTCGACGCGGCGCCCGATGCACTCTCGAACGCGATTCTGCTGGGCAGCCTGGTGGCGCCGGTCCAGGAGATCGACCTGACGCCGCGCCGGCGCGATCCGGGCGGCACTCCGTTGCGCGTCTCTCTCGGCGACCTGCCGATCGCGCGGCGCGACGTCGAGCACCTGCGGCAGGTGCTGTCGCTGCAGCCGCTGATGAAGGATCCCGGTCTGCCCCCGCGCCGGATTCGGGGCATCCTCGCCCGCGCCAGCCTGCCCGACGCGCTGACGTGGCTGGAGATCCACGGAGAGGATCCCGAGGCGCTCGCGCGCTGGCGGGATCTCGTCTCCCACGGCGTGCGGGCGCCGCGCCGACGGCGGCGACGGGGGCGCCGCCGCCGTTCCCGCCGCGCGCCGATGCCGGAGTGAAGGATCTCCATGGGAGCCGCAGCAGCTCCTGCCGCCTTCAGGCCCGGGCCACTTATTCTGCGAGCAGAATGCCCGTCACGTTGTAGAACGACAGCCCGATTCCCACCGCGGTGACGGCAATCAGGGCGAGCGCCGCCAGCAGGACCCGCGTGCTCTCCCGGTGCTCGTCGCTGAACCCCATCAGGTGCGCCGCGATCCAGCCGCCGGCGAAGCCGCCGCCGTGCGCCCAGTTGTTCACGCTCGGCACGATGAAGCCGAAGATGCCGAGGATGATGGCCCACTGCCAGAGCTGTTGCGTCATCACCGAGCTGCCCCGCTTGCGACCGTAGACGATCAGCGCCGCGAGCAGCCCGAAGATGGCTCCCGAGGCGCCTATCGTCGGCGCGCCGGACATCTCGTTCGACAGCAGGAACCCCGTGGCGGCGGCGACGTTGAACAGCACGAACGTCCGGGCGGGGCCGTAGACCTCGGCCGCCGCCGGCCCGAGGTTGCGGATCCACATCACGTTGAAGGCGATGTGCAGCAGGCCGCCGTGCAGGTAGGTGGCGGTCAGCAGCGTCCACCACCAGCCGAGCTCCCACGCGACGCCGCCGGTCATGCCGAGCTGGTAGAGGGCGCGGCCCCCGGGCGAGAGAATCGAGAGAAACCCCGTTGACGCGAAGATCGCTTCCGGCTGCAGCAGAAGCGCGAGGACGTAGAGCGTCAGGCAGGCGCCGGTGATGAGGACGATCAGATCGAGCCGGGCGCCGACCAGCGAGCGCAGGAACGGGGCCCACCCGAAGAGGCCGGGGCGCCACGCGCCGCAGTACGGGCAGCGTTCCTCGTTGATGCCGACGAGCCGGCCGCACTCGGCGCAGACGATGGAGCCTTCGGCTTGGCGCACGGTCTCTACAGCGTACCAGACACGGCGGGGCGGCGTGTCTCGAACGGCCATTCTGCCGGTGGGCTCGCGCGTTCCATCGTCTACTCCCGTAACCTCACCCGCCGCCCCATGCGCGAGCCGGGTGGCCGAGACCGGCTCGCGGTGTCTGCCCGATCAGGCCAGTAGTCTTCGTCGAGCACCTGCGCCAGCGTAAAGGGGCAGTCGACCGGAACGTCGGGATGCTCTCCGTAGTTCGCCATCTGTACGACGGCCTGTCGGCGTGCCCGCGGCCAGACCCGGGCCAGCAACTCGTCGACGTGCGCCTTCAAGCTGGGACTGTCGTCGAGGCGGTCCTCGATCTCGGCACGGGCATTCAAGACCTCGTCCTTCCAGCCCCGCCGCGGATCCTCGGCGGGCGAGCAATGCAGCTTCAGCAGATGCGTGATCAAGAGGCGGAGGTGCGACCGTACCGCGCGCTTCTGCTCGCCGCCCATGTCCTCGACTTCCTCGATGAGGTGTTCCAGATCGACATCGTGAAGTCGACCGGCCTTCAGCAGACCCGCCTGCTGCTGCGTCCAGGCGTAGAAATCCCGGTCGTACAGCGGCGTCGTGCCGACGGCGGGCGGTTTCGCAACGCTCTGCGGCATGGTCGGCTCCGCGGGTCGTCCGCAGCGGCGCGGGGTCAGTCTTCCGCCACCCCCGGCACCTTGTTGCCCGCGATCCAGACCGACTCGATCGTGCGGCTGTTGCGGATGTCCTCGGCCGGGTTCGCGGTGTAGACGACGAAGTCGGCGAAGTTGCCGGCCTCGAGCGTACCGACCCCTTCCAGATCGAGGCAGGCCGCGGCGTCGCGGGTCGAGGCGACGATTGCCTGCATCGGCGTCAGCCCGGATTCGACCATCAGGTCGAGCTCCCCGTGCTCGAAATAGCCCTGGAAGCGGGCGGCCGGCCCCGTGTCGGTGCCCATTGCAATCCGCACCCCGGCGTCGTGAAGCGCCTTGACGTTGCGCATCGCGGTCGGGAGCTGCGCCTTGTAGGTCTGCGCGCTGCGGCTGTTGCGGGTTCTCTCCTGCCGCTCCGGGTCCTCGAGCGCAGCTATCACCGCCGGGTCGACATCCCTCAGGAAGAACTCCTCGTCGAACCAGTCCGGCCGCTCCTCGTAGACGTAGGTCGAGACCTCGCGCATCAGCGTCGGGCAATAGCAGACGCCGCTGGCGGTCAGCAGGTCGATCAACTCCTGGTCGACGTCGACGTCGCGGACGCTGTGGGCGAGGAAGTCGGCCCCGGCGTTCATCAGCGCCTTGGCGTCGTCGAGGTAGTACATGTGCGCGGTGAGCTTCAGGCCACGCGCGTGCGCCGTGTCGATGACCGCCTGGTAGACCTCGGGCGTCATCTTCTCGGTGGCGCCGAGGTTGTCGTCGACGCGGATCTTGATGAAGTCGACGTTCATGTCGGCCGCCGCGTTCACCCGCTCGGCCGCCTGCGCCGGCGTGTCGGCAACGATGACCGGGCCGGCGACCCGGATGCGCGCGTGGTTCAGGTCGGGACCCTCCCGGTCGCGCACGTCGACGGCCTCGGGCCCGTCGCCGCCGAGGCTGACCACCGTGGTCACGCCGTAGCGCGCGTACAGCGCGAGCTGGTTCACCACGTGCTCCTCGGTGTAGAAGGAGGGGTCGGCCTCGAGTCCGATGACGTTGTTGACGTGCCCGTGGGCGTTGACCAGCCCGGGCGTCACCGTCCTGCCGCTCAGATCCACCGTCGAGGCATCCTCCGGCACCGCGACCTCGTCACGCGCTCCGACCGCCTCGATGACGCCGTCCCGAACCACGATGGCGCCGCTCTCGATCGTGCCGCCGTCGCCGGTGATCAGGCGCG
>WTGR01000837.1 GCA_011523485.1 Acidobacteriota bacterium | reverse complement strand
ATCGAGGCGTGGGAGGAGTACGCCGGGGTCCGGCTGGGGCCGGGCGACGCGCTGCTGCTGCGCACTGGCCGCTGGGCCTACCGCGACGCGGTGGGGCCGACCCGCGAGATGGCGGGCTGGGACGCGTCGGTAATCCCGTTCCTGGCCGAGCGAGACATCGCGCTGTTGGGCGCGGACTCGGTGCACGAGGCGCCGAACAGCGTGCCGGGGCTGCGCGTCAACCCGATCCATCGGTTCGCGATCGTCGCCCGCGGGATGAACCTGCTGGACAACATCGACCTCGACGCGGCGGCCGAGCTCGCCGCCCGGCTCGACCGCTGGGAGTTCATGCTGGTGATCGCGCCGCTGCGAGTCCCCGGCGGAACGGGGTCGCCGGTCAATCCGATCGCCATCTTCTGAGGTCGATCCGTTCTGCTCCGTCACTCGACCTCGATGAAGATCGGGTTCGAGTAGAACCAGAGGTCGTGCCACGGGTTCTCCCCGGCGCCGTCCACGGGAGGCTCGAGGTCCGCGGTGTTCGTGCCGCGCACGCGGACGTAGAGGTCGCGATCGACCGCGGGCAGCGCCGCCTCGACGGCGTAGCGGTCCCCGTCGCGAGCGAGCGCGTCGCGCGTGAACCGGGCGAAGACGCGCGTCGTGTGGTTGCGGTCGTCCGCCGGATCGGAGGCCGGTCCCCGCACCTCGCCGACGATCACGTCGACCCGCCGGACGGCGGGGTTCTCGCCCGCCGCGTTCGCGGCCTCCGGATCGCGGAACCGGACGGTCGCGGTGACCTGCGCCCCGCGCGCGACCCGCAGCGTGGCGCCGAGTCCCGCCTTGCGCCTGCCGCTCGCCAGGCTGAAGTCGAGCTCGGTCACCAGCTCCCCGGCGACCGCGAACATGCGGCCCTGCCGAAGGCCGTCGAGGACGTCCGCGTAGGTCGGACGCGCGTGGACCCAGGTCTTGTGGAACTCGCCGGGCCAGAAGTCGCTGCCGGCCCTGACCGGCTCGGTGTAGTGGAAATGCGAGTCGGACGAGGCCACGATCCAGAACCGGCGCCCCTCGCCGAGCAGGGCGTCCCACAGGCCGCCGACGATGGCCGTCATCTGGTCGAAGCCGCCCAGGGTCTGCGCCCCGGGATTCGAGTAGGAGCCGCGGTACACGCTGCTGTTCTCGTCCGTGAGGGTGGCGGCCTGGTGGCCGGGCGCCCCTTCCATCCCGCGGTACACGTCCGGCGCGAGGTCGTTGTTCTCCCGGAACTCCCACGGCTCGTCGCGGCCGTAGCGCCCGATCGCCGGCGCCGACCGGGAGGGATGGTTCGCGAACAGGATCGGCAGCCGGTCCAGCCCCTGCATGTGCTCCAGCGCCTGCCGCCTCGATGCGGCCGACTGCCGGCGCGGGTCGGGAGGCAGGGCCCAGTCCTCGTTGGCGTCGAAACGGCCCTCGATCTCGTGCAGCACCGACGCCTCGTCCCCGGCGCGGGGGATGATCAGGGTGTGGTGGTCCATGCCCGGCATGTTGAGCTCCATGCCGTAGAACTGGAGCACTTCGGGTACGAGCTCGCGCGACAGGGTCAGCTCGCGGTACGCCTGCTCCAGGTTGACCTTGGAGTGGTACGGGCCGCCGTGGTCGGTCGTCACCATCCAGCGCAGGCCGAAGCGCCGCGCCATCGCCGCGTTGCGGGGCGTCGAGTAGAGGGCGTCCCGCCCCTTGATCGGGGTCGGCGGGCTGGAGCGGTAGTCGTAGCCGGTGCTCCAGTGGCTGTGGATGTGCGAGTCGCCGGCCAGCCATTCGCGGTCGTCGGCGGGGGCGGCCAGTGCAAGGGCGGCCGCCGCGCACAGCACGCAGAACCAGACGAAGCGGGGAGGGGCGGCAGCCTGTAAGGACATGGCGGCCATCCTACCACCGCCTTCCGTCCGCTTCCGGACGGCGTGACCGATTACGTGCCGCCTGAAGCCGACGGGGTGGGTCGCTCCCGCGGCGATTCTTCCATTCCGGAAGTCGCGTCCGCGGCCCGCCGGCGCCGGCGCTTCACGCGGATCCGGAAGCGGTCGTCGGGACTGGGTGTGGGCACCGGGCTGATCTTCAGCGCGTAGTCGGGTGGGTCCAGGGCCAGCTCGACTTCGTGGACGATGGTGGCCATCGTCGCGGCGATGGACACCTCGGCGAACCCGGCGCCGAGGCAGACGTGCGGGCCGGCGCCGAACGGGACGAACACCCCCGGCTGACGGTGCTCCTGCCGCTCGGGCGTGTAGCGCTCGATATCGAAGCGCTCGGGCTCGGGAAAGTACTGCGGCAGATGGTGCGGCACGGTCGTCGCCACGATGACCTTCTCTCCGGCCGGGATGGTGTAGCCGGCGAACTCGAAGGTGTTCGACACGGTGCGCGTGATGGCCGGCGCGATCGGATACATGCGCAGCGTCTCGAGCGCGACCCGGTGCGTGACATCGAGACGGCGCACGGCTTCCGCGGTCAGCGTGCCGTGCGCGAAGCTCGCGTCCGCCTCGGCGGTCATCCGGTCGAGCAGGTCGGGGTGCTTCAGCAGCGCGTAGAGCATGAACGCGCACGTGCTTCCCACCGTGTCGAGCCCGGCGATGAACGGTCCCAGCACCGCCGGCATCAGATCGGTCTCGGGCAGGAACTGCGGGTCGCCATGGTGCAGCGCCATCAGCTCGTCCACGAGGTCCGGCTCTGCGCCGGCCCGACGGTCCGGGTCGTGGACCGCCCGCACCGTCGCGTAGAGCTCCTCGACCCGCTGGCGGGCGCGCCGGAAGCGCGGGGTCCGCGTCAGCACGGCCGGCCGCTGGCGCGTGACGCGCGCCGCGAGGAGCGTGCGCACGAAGACGATCATGTCGTCCAGATAGTCGCGGGGCGACACGCCCGCGGCGATGGTACCGAGTTGCTCGGTGATGATGCGCTGCAAGGCGTACAGGGCGGGAACGGGCTCGTCGAGGGGCCACTCGGCAACCTCGCGCCTCGTGATGGCGATCACGTCGTCCAGGTGCTCGTGGATGAACGAGCGCGAGTAGCCGGGCTGCTGCGCCTTGCGCATCCGGGCGTGCTCGGCCCCGTCCATGCTCACCATCGAGCGCGCGGCGCCCAGCTCCCGGTCGAAGTCCATCCAGAACTCGCGCGAGCGGAGGTGCCTGCTGCCCTCGCGCGTGACGAACAGGTTGGCCTCGGGTCCGGCCAGCACCGTGAACCGGCGGTGGAGCGCGCGGACGCGGAAGACGGGACCGAGTCGCAGGTACTGCCGGGTGAAGAACGCCCCGACGTCGCCGGCCATGGCGAATGCATCCCCGACCAGGGGCAGACTGGGCGCGCTCGGCGGTGCGTGAGCGGGGGCGGCGTTCATCAGGCGATGCCTCGCCGGGTCACATGCCCGCCGCGCGGATGCTGTAGTTGTCGTTGCGCCACATGAGCATGCGTCCGTCCGGCGTCTCTTCGAAGACGAACTCCTCGCCGAGATCGCCGTTGTCGCGCACCCGCCGGAACGTGCCGTCCTCGATGTGGCGGAGCCGGGTCAGCGCGTCCAGCGGATCGTCGGTGGGGAGCGGCAGCACGTGCAGATCGCCTTCCCGGATGAGCACCGCGCTCTCTCCCCCGAGCGGCCGCTGGTAAGTGCCGGTGAAGTGCATGAGGGTCTCCCGATCCGCCGCGGCGCCTGACGCGGCCCCGTCGGCGGGCGCACCGCCGTCCGGCTTCCCGGCGGCCTTACGCAGGGCGGGCGCGACGATGTCGTAGGCGGTTTGCGCGAACCGGCGGGAGTTCACGCCCTGGCCATTGGCCATGAACGCCGTGGCGACCTCGTCCCGCGGGCGCAGCAGAAGGTGGCTGCGGTAGCCCGGGCAGGAGCCGCCGTGGCCCACGAAGGTGTCGCCGTCCGACGTCCACACCGAGAAGCCCAGCCCGTAGGTGGTGTCGCCGTCGGGCTCGAGCCAGTGCACCCGGTGCATCTCGCGCAGCGTGTTGCGGTCGAGCAGCGCGTCGTCTCCCGCGAGCACGCGGAACTGCCACGAGGCGAAGCGCCCCAGATCCTCAACCGTCGAGATGAACCCGGCCGCGGGGCTGATGCCGCGCACCCGGTAGTCCGGCACGGGCTGGCGCTTGCCGTCCCGCCCGCGCGCGGTGTAGCCGCTCGCCAGCCGGCCGTCCCGGAAGCGGTCCTCGTGGTCGGTGAAGGTGCTCGTCATCCCCAGCGGGTCGAGGATGTGCGCGCGGATGTAGTCGTCGTAGGCCTGCCCGGACGCCGCCGCCACGATCTCGCCGGCCAGGGTGAGCCCCAGGTTGGAGTACTGGTAGTAGGTGCGCGGCGCGTACAGCATCGACTGGGTGGGCAGCGTGCCGACGATCTGCTCGTGGGTCGGGAAGGGATAGTCGGGACCGGTCCAGTACGGCGCGCCCGCCTCGCGCGGGAGCCCCGCGGTATGGGTCAGCAACCCTTCGACGGTGACCGCGCCCGCTGCCGGGTCGTCGTCCTGGATATCGAACCAGTCCAGATGCTTCGCCACGGGATCGTCGAGGTCCACCTTCCCCTGGTCGCGCAACTGCAGTACGCCGACCGCGGTGAAGAGCTTGGAGATCGAGCAGATGGAGTACATCGTCGACGGGGTCGCCCGCTCCTCCCGCTCCAGGTGCGCATACCCGTAGCCCTTCGCCCACACGAGCTCCTGATCGTGCACCACCGAGAGGGAGGCGCCGGGGATGCCGCCGTAGGCCTGCGCCGCATCCATCCACACGTCCAGAAGCTGCAGGGCGTCGGCGACGCCCGGATCCTCGGCGAGCGGTTGCTGCGCGCGCAGCGAGGGCGCGGCGAGCAGGAAGAGCGCGAGCGCCGCGGCGCCGGCGCGAGTACGGGATGCCGGCCGAAGCGGAATGGGCGTTGTCTTCATCGGCGTAGTGTACCGATGGGCCGCGGGCAGGTCCATGCAGGATGGCCGGGATGGTTGTTGCCGCACCGCGAGTCGTGGCATGGTGGTAGTAGTGACTACCGTCGCGTCGTTCGCGATCGAGTACCGGCGCTACCTGGATCCCGCCGGTCGTCCGGAACGGCCGCTGCCCGCCTTCGCCCGCGACCGGGGCGCGCTCGTGTCGCTGTATCGCGCGATGGTGCTGACGCGCGCCTTCGACGCGAAGGCGATCGCGCTGCAGCGCACCGGCCGGCTCGGCACGTACCCGTCCTGCCTGGGCCAGGAGGCGGTGGCGGTGGGGCTCGGGGACGCCATGGCCCCGGACGACGTGCTGCTGCCCTACGCGCGGGAGCAGGGCGCGCAGTTCCTTCGCGGCGTTACGCCGACCGAGCTGTTCCTCTACTGGGGCGGCGACGAGCGGGGGAGCGACTTCGGCCGTGCCCGCGAGGACTTCCCGATCTGCGTGCCCGTCGCCAGCCACGCCCCGCACGCCGTCGGGGTCGCCCTCGCGTTTCGGCTTCGGAACGAGCGCCGGGCCGCGGTCTGCGTGGCGGGCGACGGCGCCACCTCGAAGGGCGACTACTACGAGGCGCTGAACGTCGCGGGCGCCTGGCGGCTGCCGGCGGTGTTCGTCGTGACCAACAACCAGTGGGCCATCTCGCTGCCGCGTTCGGCCCAGACGGCGGCGGCCACGCTGGCCCAGAAGGCGATCGCCGCCGGGTTCGCCGGCGAGCAGGTCGACGGGAACGACGTCGTCGCCGTGCGCGACGCCGTGCACCGCGCGCTGTCGCACGCCCGCGACGGCGCCGGTCCGCACCTGATCGAGGCGATCACCTACCGGCTGTCCGACCACACCACGGCGGACAACGCGAGCCGCTACCGCGACGACGAGTCGGTCGGCGGCCATTGGCGCGAGGACCCGATCGCGCGGCTGCGCGCCCACCTGACCGCCGCGCACGGCTGGTCGAAGGACGAGGAGGAAGCGACGCTCGCGTCGTGCGCCGCCGAGGTGGATCGCGCGGCGGAGGAGTACCTGGCGACGCCGCCCCAGCCGCCCGAGGCGGTCTTCGACTACATGTACGAGCGTCTCCCGGCCGACCTGGCCGAGCAGCGCGCGGCGGCCGCCGAAGCGCGGGCGGCGGCGGCGCGATCCGAAGATGGCTGAGCGGGTCGAGCGGACGATGGTGCAGGCGCTCAACGCCGCGCTCGCGCGGGCGCTGGCCGAGGACGAGCGCGTGCTCGTGCTCGGCGAGGACGTCGGGATCGACGGCGGCGTCTTCCGGGTGACCGACGGCCTGCTGGATCGCTTCGGGGCCGGCCGCGTGCGGGACACGCCGCTCGCCGAGACCGCCATCGCGGGGTTGTCGGTGGGCGTCGCGGCGCAGGGGTTCCGGCCGGTCGCCGAGATCCAGTTCATGGGGTTCATCCAGTCCACGGTCGACCAGCTCGTCTGCCACGCGTCGCGGCTGCGGTGGCGCACGCGGGGGCGGCTGACCTGCCCGCTGGTGGTCCGCGCGCCGTACGGCGGCGGCATTCATGCCATCGAGCACCATTCCGAGAGCACCGAGGCGATGTTCGCCCACGTCCCGGGCCTGCGCGTCGTCATCCCGTCGTCGCCCGCCCGCGCGTACGGGCTGCTGCTGGCGGCGATCCGCGATCCGGACCCCGTGCTCTTCCTCGAGCCGAAGCGCATCTACCGCGCGTCCAGGGAAGGGGTGCCGGACGACGGCGCGGCCGCGCCCCTCGATTCCTGCTTCCAGCTTCGCGACGGGGACGACCTGACGCTGGTGACCTGGGGCGCCATGATCG
>WTGR01000116.1 GCA_011523485.1 Acidobacteriota bacterium | reverse complement strand
CCGCTCCACCGCGTCGCGGTCGGCGAACTCGATCTCGGCTCCGGTGGCATACACCAGGAACTGCGAGGTCAGGTGGCGGGCCACCTGCTCGACGTCGTTCTTCAGCATCAGGCGCTTGTAGTCCTCGATGCCGGCGAAGGCCTCGCCCGCCGGGGTGACGCCGGTCGCGTCGACCGCCGGGCCGTCGACGTACGGGAGGGGCACCGTGAAGTCGCCGAACGTCGTCTCGCCGCCGGCGGCCCGGTAGCGCGTCCGAAACCCGCCAATCGGATCGAACGACTCCAGGGCGAATCCGGGCGGGTCGATCCGGCGGTGGCAGTTCGCGCAGACCGAATTCGCACGATGCGCCGTCAGCAGCTCGCGGATCGTCGTCGTGCCCCGCGTATCGGGCTCCAGCCCCTCGATGCCCGGCGGCGGCGGGGCCGGGGGCTGTCCGAGCAGGTTCGCCAGCACGAAGTTGCCGCGCGGGACCGGCGAGGTCGTCGTCCCGTTCGCCGTCACCTTCAGCACGCTGGCCTGCGTCAGCAACCCGCCGCGGGGACTGTCCGCCGGCAGGGAGACGCGGCGCATCTGCTGCCCGGCGACGTCCTGCAGGCCGTAGTGCCGCGCGAGGCGGCGGTTGACGAAGGTGAAGTCCGCGTCGATCAGGTGATCCACGCCGCGGTTCTCCGCGATCAGCTCGGCGAGGAACAGCTCGGTCTCCTGCGCCATCGCCTGGCCGAGCCGGTCGTCGTATTCGGGATACAGCCCGGCGTCCGGGCTGGTCGCGCGCAGCTCGTAGAGCCGGAAGGCCTGACCGGCGAAGTCCCGCACGAAGCGCGCCGACCGGGCATCGTCGAGCATCCGGTCGACCTGCGCCGCGAGCACCTCCGGATCCGACAGCCGGCCCGCGCGCGCCGCCGCGAACAGCTCGTCGTCCGGCATGCTGCGCCACAGGAAGTAGGACAGGCGCGAGGCCAGGGCGAAGTCGTCGAGCGGTCCAACGTCGCCCCCCTGGAACAGGAAGGCGGGCGCGCTCAGGATGGCGCGCAACGGCACCCGGACCGCCTCGACGAACGGCCGCCCGTCCACGAGCAGCGGCGCGGCCAGGCTGGCGTAGGATTCCAGCTCGCCGGGGGCCAGCGGCCGGCGGAACGCGCGCGGCGCGAACGCGGCCACGACGTCGAGGACGTGCTGATAGGGCGTCTTCGTCAGGAGAATCTCGCCCGCGTCGTCGAACTCCACGCCCGCCAGGAGCTGCCGCGTGCTCGCCGGCGGCCAGACGTCCGAGTCGAGGAGCGGCCCCTCGATGGTCAGCGTACGGAACGCGATGCCCTCTCCGGGATAGTCCTTCATGCCGCCGTAGCCCTTGGAGGGATCGCCATCGACCGGCTGCAGGGAAGACTCGGCCCCCGGCGGCACGGCGAGGTCGGCGACCGAGAGCCCGATCAGGTCGCCCGGACGCAGGTACGGCATGAGCTCGACGGCCCGCGGCCCCTCCAGGTCGAAGACGCCGATCAGCTCGTCGAGCGACGCCGCCACGCCCGCCATCTTCCCGCGGTACACGGTCGCCGTGACCGGCGTCTCCGCCTGGTACGGATAGGCGTCCACGGTGACGCGGTAGCGGCCCGGGGCCGACGCCACGAAGCCCTCCGTGCCGCTGTGGAACGTGTAGGTCGAGCCGAAGTCGAAGAACGCGACGAAAGCGTCGTCCACCTTCTTGACGATGCCGAGGCCCAGGGCCTCCGCCCGCTCGATGAACGGCAGGTACTGCGAGTCGACGTACTCGATTCGGTGCTCGACCGCATCCGGGCGCGGCCCCGTGCGGAGCGCCGCGTCCAGGGCCCGGTCGGCCGCCTCGAGGTAGGCCCGCACGTGCAGCGGCGACATGCTCTGGTTGGCCGCCACCGTATCGAAGCCGCCGGAATCGGCCTCGGCC
Source organism: Acidobacteriota bacterium (assembly GCA_011523485.1). Next base: position 4,784 of record WTGR01000116.1, on the reverse strand, counting down.
GGCAGCGTCCGGGAAAGGTCCAGGCCGACCGCCTCGTCGACGCGCAGCAGGTCCGCAATGGTGTAGGCGTACTCAAGCCGCGTGAGGCGCCGCAGCGGGGTGCGCAGCTCACCGCGGGCCGCGAGGTTGGCGTCGACGAGGGCCTGCTTCAGCGATCCGAGCGCCGTCTCCACCACTGCCGGATCGGGCTGCCGGGCGTTGCGGGGCGGCATCTCGCCGTCGTGCACCCGCGCGTAGATGCGCTCCCAGGCGCGGAACGTGTCGCGGTCGCTCAGGTCGTGGCCGAGGCTGCCGATGTCGAGCGGCGTGACCGTGCGGGCCCCGTGACACGCGAGACAGGAGGTCTCGACCAGCGGCCTCACGTCCGCCTCGAACGACTGGGCGGCGGCGGCGGCCGGCACGAGTCCCGCGAGCAGAAGCGCCAGACAGAATGTGCGACTTCGGTTCATGCCTGCTCCCCTACCACGTACGCTCCGGCGGGCGACGAAACCAGAGTCGCGGCGACATGTAAGCAAACGCTCACCTACGGTACAGTCTCGGCGCCGTGCGGGCAAGCCGCACTCACGGCTCCCGACTCTGCTCTTCGAGCAGTGCCTCGAGCTCCGCCAGCGCGGCCAGATCCTTGGGCCGTCCCGTCGCTCGTTTCAGTCGAATCAACTGCTCGAGAGTGACCACCGCAATCTCGGTACCGAAGACCCGGATCCTGTGGGTGTGGGGGAGCAGGTCCGCGTAGCCGCCGCCGCCGGTCACGTCGCCGAGCAGGTCGAGGTCGCCCAGCGTGGTAGTCAACGTGAAGTTCAGTCCTCGGGCCAGAGTCGCGACGTCGAGCACGAACGGCAGTCCCGGCGGCGCTCCCCGCAATCTCGGCAGGAGCGGTTCGAGGGCGCTCGCGAGGCGAGCAAGATTCTCGTCGTCGCGGGCGTAAGCGATGTCGAGGTCCACCGTGGTCCGCGGCGAGCCCAGAATGGTGCCGGCGAACCCACCGATCAGCACGAACCGGACGTCGGCGGCGCCCAGGCGGCGAATCAGCCCTTCGAAGTCCGTCACGGGGCCTGTTGCCGGCGGACGGCTTCTCGAAGCGCTTCGGTGAATCGGAGGGCGGAGATCATGTTGCGCACTCTCTCGTCGACCGAACGGCGTAACTGCTCGCGGATCAGGCTGCGATCGACATCTCGCTTGTACAGCTCGATGACCGGATCCGGCTCCAGATCGGCCAGCGCGGCGAGTCGTTCACTTCCGTGCTGCATCGTCCGCCCCCGCAGGACCATTCTGACCAGATGGCCCGTTTGCCGCAAGCGCCCCCTCCTGCCGCTCCGCGGCACACGAGATTGTCGGGGTTGCGCCCTCTTGTCGCGGGTGTGATACTCACATGCCGAGTAGTGAGTATTCGCTCACGTACTTGAGCGAGGAGGCGAACATGCGACTGCGAGCACTACAACACCAGCTTCCTCAACATCGCCGACGAGACGCACCGGCGCCACCTGCAGGCGTCGATCTCGTACGTGACCGGGTCGCACAACCTGAAGGCCGGCCTCACCTACATGAACAACGTGCAGTACTACGCTTGGCCCGCGGACGGCGACATCTTTCAGGGCTTCTCGGTCAACCGGTGGCCGGTCGGACTGCTGGTGATGGCCAACGGCGCCTTCCAGAACGAGCGCAAGCAGAACTGCGACTGCGGACTCTACGGCTGGTCCATCAGCGGGATGTGGCACCGCCGGAGCTACTCCGGCTTCCGCTGGCGGGACAACCGGTCGCACTTGCTACACTCTCATGCCGTGAGCACGTTATCTGCAGACTCCACCGCCACGCTCGCAACGAATGAATCGGGTGCGGCACGCCGCAAGCGGTTGCCCGGGACCGAGCGACGAGCGCAGCTCATCGAGGTCGCGATATCGATCTTCGGGCAGCGTGGCTTCCGCGGCGCCACCACCAGGGCCATCGCCGACGCCGCGGGGATCAGCGAGGCCACCATCTTCCGGCATTTCCCATCGAAGGAAGATCTGTACATCGCCGCCTTCCGGCAGCGCACCGGCGTCGGCACGGAGCAGTTCGTCACCATGCTGGAGGACCTCGCCGACAGGCGCGAGGACGAAGAGCTGTTGCGGGCCCTCGGCAGGGCTATGCTGATGGGGTACCAGCAGGACCGTGACCTGCACCGCATGCTGATGTACGCCTGGCTCGACCAGGACGAGTCGGCCAACCGGCGCATGTGGGAGCAGGTGCGGAAGTCCCCGCTCTTCGAGTTCCTGGAGCGGTACATCGCCCGCCGCCAGGCGGAAGGCGTATTTCTGCAGGGCGACCCGATGCTGCTCTCCGGCGCGCTGCTGGCCGCGCCCGTACAACACGCGATTCACACCAAGCTGTACCGCATCGGCCCCGACGCACGCGACGAGGAAGTCGTCGAGCTCTACGCGCGGTTCCTGCTGGACGGGTTGCGCGGGGCGGGCTCGGGCGCGTCGTCCGAACCGGGTGTCTCGAACTGACCGGAAGTCCGCGCCGCTGCACGGCGCCGGCGCGGACGAGCCCTGCTATGCCTCCGGCTCTCTCCACGCCCGGTACGACCCCAGCGTCCGCAGCGACGGCGCGAACTCGGCCAAGTGCATCAGCGCCCTCGCGCAGCGCAGGTCGTTGCGGTTCGCGGCGACATCGGCGTAGAAGAGGTATTCGAAGGGCTTGTCCGGAATCGGCCGCGACTCCAGCTTGGCCAGGTCGATGTCGCGCAGCGCGAAGACGCTCAGCGCCTTGAACAGCGCGCCCGGACCGTTCGACACCGTGAAGACGATGGTGGTCTTGTCGGGCGTGCCGAGCGGCGCCGGATCGCGGCTGACGATCAGGAACCGCGTGCAGTTGTCCGCGAAGTCCTGGACGCCGCTCCTGAGGATGGTGAGCCCGAACACCTCGGCCGCCCGCTCGGAGGCGATGGCGGCGCAGCCGTCGAGGTCCTGCTCCTTGATCATCTTGGCGCTGCCGGCGGTGTCGTAGGTGGGCGCCATCTCCACCCCGTCGAGGGTGCGCAGGAAGCGCTCGCACTGCGCCAACCCCTGCGGGTGGGAATAGACCCTGCGCACGTCCTCCAGGCGCGTCCCCTCCCGGACGAGCAGGTGGTGCACGATGGGCTGCTTGACCTCGGCGACGATCGGCAGCTCGTGCTCGAGGAGCAGGTCGTAGTTCCGGTGGATGCTGCCCCCGATGGTGTTCTCGATGGGCAGGATGCCGTGCGTCGCCTCCCCCCTGGCGACGGCGTTGAACACGTCGTCGAAAGACGGCCGCGGCAACGGATCGGCGTTGGGGTTGAAGCGCAGGGCGGCGGCTTCGCTGTAGGCCCCCGGCTCCCCCTGATAGGCGATGCGCATGGTCGGCTTCCTAGAAGCGAATGGCCAGCCCGGTGGATGCGCGCCAGAAGGAGATGTCCTCGGTGAGGAAATCGGCGAGGCCGAGACTGTCGGGTGCGCGGATCGTGTCGAGATCCTGCTCGGTCACGCTGCGCACGTAGCGCAGGTCCACGCGGATGCCGACACTGCCGCTCAGGAACCCCAGGATTCCGCCCCCGAGGTCCAGGCCAGGGCCTCCGGTGCGCGCGGTGGCGCCGTTGCCGAGGACCTCCTTCCGGAGCCAGCCGAGGCCGCCGACCAGGTACGGGCGAAACCGGCCGAACGGGAATCCGAGCACCGCGTTGCCCATCAGCATCGTCACGCGGCTGTTGTCGGCGAAGGCGGCGCTGCCCTGCGCCTCGGAGGTCCGGCCGAAGTCGAGCTCGAATCCGAAGCCGCCGCCCATCGTGGACGCCATCGAGGCGCCGATCGTCGTCACCTTCACGGCATCGTCCCTCGTGGCGAACGACTGACCGATGAAGGGCGTGAACACGGTGTCGGCGCGCGCCGGCGCCGGAACCGCCGCGCACGCCGCCGCCGTGGTCGCTATTGCCACACATCGTGTCCACTGCCCTGCACCCATCAAGGCATGATAACAGTCGCGACTCCCACACGCGGCCCCACCCACGATCGGCGTTCTATTCGGATCGACCCGCAAGCACGCATCCGGAGCAAGAGTCGACGGGATGCGGCGTCTATAATTCGCCTCATGTCCGCTTCCTCGAACCCTGTCCGGCCGAACGCCCCTGCCCGGACCGCCGCTTCGCCGGACACCGGGTCCGCGCGCTCGGCGGTCGCACGCGACGACGCGGTCATCTGCGAACGCTGCGGCGCGGAGATGTTCCGCATGCACGCCGTCTGGCGTTGCCCCGCCTGCCGCTACAAGACCGACTGCTGCGGCTGGTGATGGACCGGCTGCAATCCCGGGTCAGGACGGATTCCGACGAGTTCCGCGCCAACCGCGCCGCCATGGAGGCGCTCGTCCGCGAACTCGCCGGGCGCCGGGCCGCCGCCCGCGAGGGCGGGGGGACCGCTGCGCGGGAACGGGTGCGCAGCCAGGGCAAGCTGACGGCGCGGGAGCGGATCGAGCGGCTGCTCGACGACGGATCGCCGTTCCTCGAGCTGGCCCCGCTGGCCGCCTGCGGCATGTACGACGGCGCCGCGCCGGCGGCGGGGCTCGTGACCGGCATCGGACGCGTGTCGGCCCGCGAGACCATGATCGTGGCCAACGACGCGACGGTGAAGGGGGGGACCTACTTCCCCGTCACGGTCAAGAAGCATCTGCGCGCGCAGCAGGTGGCCGCCGACAACCGCCTGCCCTGCCTCTACCTGGTCGACTCGGGCGGCGCCTATCTCCCGCTCCAGGCCGAGGTGTTCCCGGACCGCGAGCACTTCGGACGCATCTTCTAC